>JBBRMH010000013.1:0-37258 GCA_038230935.1 Burkholderiales bacterium
CGGGCAAATTGATTTTGCTGAGAGTTCGTACAAAGCATTGCGCAGGTTTTCGATGTCAGCCACAGGAAAATCTTGGGTGCTCAAAAATTAGGCAGTAGATTTTTTGAAAAAAACAGGGGTTTTCTGGCAGGCACTACATAGGCTGAGTGCTATCAAATAAATAGCTTTTATGCTGTATTGACCTGAGCGGGCAGGCTGGCAACACTTCAGCCGGTAAATTCCCAGTTCCGGGCTGCGCCCATGACGGCGTTGGGGTAAGGCGCTTTCCCGCGCGAGCCGTTGTAGCGGCCCAGACCCATGAACAGATCGCCTTTTTCGCGGTCAAAGTAGTGGCGCAAAATCACGCAGCCAAAGCGCAGGTTGGTCTGCATGTGAAACAGACGGCTGGCGTCACCATCGGCAATCACACGCGTCCAGAACGGCATGACCTGCATGTAGCCGCGCGCGCCCACAGGGCTGACTGCAAACTTGCGGAAGTTGCTTTCAACCTGAATCAAACCCAGCACCAGCGTCACGTCCAGCCCGGCGCGCTTGCTTTCGTACCAGACAGTTTGTAAAAACTCTTGGCGAATCTGCAACTCGGATTTTTTCTTTTTAAGCCGGTCGCTCATCGCACCCAGCCAGCGCAGGTACTTGATGCGGCTCTCGGTGTCCCTGAATTCCGGCACCGGGGGTGCGTGGTTGGAAATGGCGGAGGTCAAAGCCGTCCGCACCGAGTCGATAAGGGGCTCTTCTATCTGCCCGCCCGCTGTAGCCTGCTCTGAAAATAATAGCTGCCCGCACCCGAAAAGCGTGGCCTGCAGGGCTTTTCGCCTTGTAAGGTGCGACAAACTGCCGGTCTTCACAGCCCCAGCTTGCCCTTGATGAAGTCCAGCGCGCTGGTGACGGCAATTTTTGTGGATTCAGTATCGCGGCGGTGCTGGTATTCGAGCTGACCCTCTTTGAGGCCCCGGTCGCCAAGGGTGACGCGGTGTGGCACGCCAATGAGTTCCCAGTCGGCAAACATGGCACCAGGGCGCTCGTTGCGGTCGTCCAGAATCACGTCCACGCCTGCAGCCATCAGGTCAGCATACAGCTGGTCTGCAGCGGCCTTGACGTCTGCAAAGCGGTCCGGGCTGATAGGGCACAGCACCACGGTAAAAGGTGCGATCGCATCAGGCCAGATGATGCCTTTGGCATCATGGTTTTGCTCAATGGCAGCGGCGGGCAGGCGCGTGATGCCGATGCCGTAGCAGCCCATTTCCAGAAACTGGGGCTTGCCGTTTTCGCCCAGAAAGGTCGCGTTCATGGCACGGCTGTATTTGGTGCCGAGGTAGAACACATGGCCGACTTCAATGCCGCGCTCAATGGCCAGTATGCCTTTGCCGTCCGGGGACGGGTCGCCAGCGACAACGTTGCGGATATCCGCAATCAGGTCGGGTTCGGGCAGGTCGCGGCCCCAGTTCACGCCGGTCAGGTGAGCATCCACTTCGTTGGCACCGCATACCCAGTCGGACATGACGGCCACTTCCCGGTCAACAATCAGCTTGACGGGTTTGGTCAGATAGAGCGGCCCAAGGTAGCCGGGTTTGCAGCCAAAGTGGTCTTCGATTTCAGGAATGCTGGCAAAGCGAAAGCCCGCCATGTCAGCAATCTTGCCCACCTTGACTTCATTCATCTCATGGTCGCCACGCAGCAGCAGCAGCCAGACCTGGGTTTTGACCACGGTTTTGCCTGCTTCGTCGAATGCGTCTGTGGCCAGAACCAGCGATTTGACGGTTGAACTCAGCGGTATGCCCAGCAGTTCCGCCACATCGGCGCAGGTGGATGTGTCGGGCGTGGGGGTTTTGGTCAAAGGCTGCGCTGCAGACTTGCGCTCACCAACTGGTGCCAATGCTTCGGCTTTTTCCATGTTCGCTGCGTAGTCGCTGGTGGGGCAATAAACGATCGCGTCCTCACCCGTAGCGGCAATCACCTGAAACTCTTCACTCAGGTCGCCGCCAATGGCACCACTGTCAGCCGCTACAGCGCGGTAGCTCAGGCCAAAGCGATCAAAAATCTTGCGGTAAGCAGCTGCCATGTTCTGGTAGCTGACTTTGGCGGCGGCTTCATCGCGGTCAAAGCTGTAGGCATCCTTCATCGTGAATTCGCGCCCCCGCATCAGGCCAAAACGCGGGCGGCGCTCATCGCGGAACTTGGTTTGAATCTGGTAGAGGTTTTTTGGCAGCTGTTTGTAGCTTTTGATGTCCTGGCGCATCACGTCAGTGACCACTTCTTCGCTGGTCGGTTGCACCACAAAATCACGGCCGTGACGGTCCTGGATGCGCAGCAGTTCAGGGCCCATGTTCTCAAAACGACCGGTTTCCTGCCAAAGCTCGGCAGGCTGAATCACAGGCATGGCCATTTCGATAGCCCCTGCCTTGTTCATTTCGTCGCGCACAATGGCTTCGACCTTGCGAATCACCCGCAGCCCCATGGGCATGTAGTTGTAAATGCCAGCGCCCAGTTTTTTGATCATGCCTGCGCGCATCATGAGCTGATGGCTGACAACTTCAGCGTCGGCAGGCGCTTCCTTGAGGGTGGAAATGAAGAACTGCGAGGCTTTCATGGGCGGTTTTTTCGGTTGGGGCTCTGGCGTCGTGTGGTATGCGGTGCGGCAAATTTGGCTGTCGGGCCTGCGCTGTGCATAATGGACTCAGTTTAAAAAATTTGAGGTTTGATTATGCTCGACCGGGACGGCTTCAGGCCCAACGTCGGCATCATCTTGCTCAACCATAAAAGTCAGGTGTTTTGGGGCAAACGTATTCGTACCCATTCATGGCAATTCCCGCAAGGAGGCATTGACCGGGGCGAAAATCCCGAGCAGGCCATGTTCCGTGAGTTGCATGAAGAGGTGGGATTGTTTCCACAGCATGTCCATGTGCTGGCCCGAACCCGCGACTGGTTGCGCTATGAGGTGCCTGACCGGTTCATACGCCGCGATGCGCGTGGACATTACAAAGGCCAGAAACAAATCTGGTTTCTTCTGCAACTGGTCGGCCACGACTGGGATTTGAACCTGCGCGCGACCAATCACCCGGAGTTCGACGCCTGGCGCTGGAACGACTACTGGGTGCCACTGGATGTGGTGGTCGAGTTCAAACGCGGCGTCTATGAAATGGCGCTGACGGAGCTGGCGCGTTTTGTGCCGCATCTGGACCACCGGTGTGATACACGACCTGACATCAGAAACCGTTATTTGCGTGGTGGTCTGGCTTCACGCGAGCAGGAAAGCAGCAATGCGGTATTGCCGTTGAACCGGTTTGGCGCTGCTTTCGAGCTGCCCCCCGGCGCGACGTTTGAGCCTGACCCGCAGACCAGCCTGACTGCTGCTGCCCGGATTGACAAAACATGACCTTGACAACCTTTCCCCAGCCGTCGGTTGTTGCTAAAGCCATCCGGGGTTTTGCAGCGGTCTTGCTTCTTTCGTCAGGTCTGCAGAGTGCTGCCTGGGCGCAAATCGCACCCGATGATCCGGACTGGAAAGAGTCTGATGTACCACCACCACCCGCATTCGATATGGGCAAGCTGGTCACGTTCGATGGCGCTGTGAACTCCTCGCTGGTCTATGGTGTTGACCCGGCCTCCATACGGATTTCAGCCAGCGACGGTCTGGTCCGTTATGTGCTGGTCGCCAGCAGTGCCAGTGGTGCGAAAAATGTGATGTATGAGTCGATACGGTGCTCTACGGGCGAGTTCAAGACCTATGCCCGTTATTCACAGGATGGGCAATGGAGCCCGGTCAAAGACGCGACATGGCGCTTCATGCTGGGCAACATGCCATCGAAGCACGCGCTTTATTTTGCCCGGGCGGGGGCTTGCGACAATGCTTCCACACCAAGCAATGTGGCTGCGCTGGTGTATCGGCTCAAGAACCCGAACTTGAAATACGCCCAGTAGGCGTCAAGGTCAAGACCTTTCAGTCCTCGCAAGGGGCTAACGCGTCAACACCAGGTTAGTTCGGTGCAGCATTTCAGGCTCGCCGGTGTAGCCCAGCAGTTTTTCAAATTCCGAGGATGACTTCCGGCAAATCAGCCTGGCCTCCGAGCTGGCGTAGTTGGCCAGACCTCGTGCAATTTCGCTACCTTCTGCATCCAGCACCGCAATCACGTCACCACGTGAAAAATCACCCTGCACAGCGGTCATGCCTATGGGTAGCAGACTCTTGCCTTCCGCGCGCACTTTATTTGCGGCGCCTTGATCGACGGTGACCGAGCCGCGCATCTGGAGATGGTCTGCCATCCACTGTTTGCGGGCCTGGTTTTTCTGGGTTTGAGCGACCAACAGCGTACCGATGGCCTCGCCCTGGCTCAACCGGATCAGCGCTTGTGGCTCGCGGCCCCAGGCAATGACGGTTGAAGCACCCGAACCGGCAGCGCGCTTGGCCGCCAGAATCTTCGTGATCATGCCGCCTCTGCCAATGCTGGAGCCTGCCCCGCCTGCCATGGCCTCCAGCGTAGCGTCACCCGCGTTGGCCTGGTGCACAAATTGCGCGGCAGGGTCTTTGCGCGGGTCGGCTGTGTACAGACCTTTCTGGTCGGTCAGAATCACCAGTGCATCGGCTTCGACCAGGTTGGCTACCAGCGCACCCAGGGTGTCGTTGTCGCCAAACTTGATTTCATCGTTGACGACGGTGTCGTTCTCATTGATGACGGGCACCACGCCCAGGCCCAAGAGCGTCAGCAGGGTAGAGCGGGCATTGAGGTAGCGCTCCCGGTCTGCCAGATCGGCATGTGTCAGCAGCACCTGCGCGCTGCCTATGCCGTTTTCACGCAGTTTGGTTTCATAGACCTGAGCCAAGCCCATCTGGCCGACAGCCGCTGCGGCTTGCAATTCATGAATGCCTTTTGGCCGGGTGGCCCAACCGAGGCGTTTCATGCCCTCGGCAATAGCCCCGCTGCTGACCATGATGACTTCGCGCCCATCCTTGACCAATGCAGCGAGTTGTTCGCACCAGTGACCTATGGCATCGGCATCCAGTCCACGGCCTTCGTTTGTCACCAGACTTGAGCCTACCTTGACCACAATGCGCCGGGCATTGCGAAGTACCTGAGAACCTTTTTTTTCTTGCATTTTTAGTTACTTATGGTCTTCCGGGCAGGAAATACGGGCGCAACGCGCTATCTTTTAAATAGCAGACATGAGTCGCTGGCGAAGCGGCCCCAGTTGGCCGTCAAGGCTCAAGGCGTTTCAGGTGGCAGAACTACAAAACGTGGGTCCACTTCTTCTTCAGGCTGCTCGCTTTTTTGCACTTCCTTGACATGCTTGTAAATCGTCTTGATCAGAAGCTCACAGCCTTCTCGGGTCAGCGCTGATATTTCAAACACCGGGCCCTTGAACTTGAAGCGCTTGACAAAATCCTTCACGATGGCGGCACGTTTGTCGCTATCGACCATGTCGAGCTTGTTGAGCACCAGCCAGCGCGGCTTTTTAAACAGCGCTTCATCGTATTTTTTAAGCTCGCCCACAATCGCCTTGGCCTGAGCCACTGGATCGACGTTTTCGTCAAACGGCGCGAGGTCCACAATGTGCAGCAGCAGCCGGGTACGCTGCAGGTGGCGCAAGAACAAATGTCCCAGGCCCGCACCTTCAGACGCGCCTTCAATCAGCCCTGGCAAGTCCGCCACCACAAAGCTTTGCTCGGGGCCGACGCGCACCACGCCCAGATTGGGATGCAGCGTCGTGAAAGGGTAGTCTGCAATACGCGGACGGGCGTTGGAGACAGCAGATATGAAGGTTGATTTGCCGGCATTCGGCATGCCCAGCAAGCCCACATCGGCCAGCACCTTGAGTTCAAGTTTCAGGCTTTTGCGCTCACCCGGCCAGCCGGGTGTTTTGCTGCGCGGGGCGCGGTTGGTCGAGCTTTTAAAGCGCAGGTTGCCGAAGCCGCCATCGCCGCCCTTGGCAATCAGGATTTGTTCACCGGGCACCAGCAATTCAAACAGCGTTTCACCGGTTTCCGAGTCTGTCAGGATGGTGCCGACGGGCATCTTAAGGATGACGTCATCACCCTTGGCACCAAACATGTCCGAGCCCATGCCGTGGCCACCATTTCTGGCGTCATGGCGGCGCGAAAACCGGAAGTCCACCAGCGTATTGAGATTGATGTCAGCGACTGCATAGACGTGACCGCCGCGGCCACCGTCCCCCCCATTAGGGCCACCAAACTCTTTGTATTTCTCATGGCTGAACGAGACACAACCAGCCCCGCCATCGCCTGCTGCAATGTCAATAAAGGCTTCATCTACAAATTTCATGATGGGCTTCAGGTACGGTGGGTGATTCTGGACGCTGCTGGTGAAAGCAGCCTGCAAACAAAAAAGCCCCGACTGATCGGGGCTTCGCTTCAGTCGAAGTGACTTGTCGGGGTGAGTGATTGACTTACGCGGCGATCGCAGCGGGTGTCACATTCACGGTGTGCTTGTTCAGCGCGCCTTTGACAGCAAACGAGACCGAACCGTCAACCAGCGCAAACAGGGTGTGGTCCTTGCCGATACCGACATTGACGCCTGGATGAAACCGGGTGCCGCGCTGGCGAACAATGATGCTGCCTGCGTTGATGACTTCGCCGCCAAACTTTTTGACGCCGAGCATTTTGGGCTGTGAGTCACGCCCGTTTCGCGTAGAGCCGCCGCCTTTTTTCTGTGCCATTTTTGTTTACTCCAAGTGCTTGCTGATGCTTGACTGGCGATTTAACCAGCGATCACGCCGATTTGCAGCTCAGTAAAATTCTGCCGGTGACCCTGGCGCTTTTGATAGTGCTTGCGACGGCGCATTTTGAAAATGCGAACCTTGTCACCCCTGCCGTGAGAGATAACCGTAACAGTAACAGTGGCACCTAGCACCAAGGGCGTCCCGACCGTGATTGTGCTGCCGGTCCCGACAGCCAATACCTGGTCAATAACGATCTCTTGGCCTACGTCCGCAGTAATCTGTTCTACTTTAATTTTTTCACCCGTAGCAACTTTGTATTGTTTGCCACCGGTTTTTATGACCGCGTACATGTAAGACCTTCTTCAATTTATTGTCAATTGAGTTCTGCAGACGGATTTCTGCAGAGCCAAGGAGTCTAACATGGACTGCATATAAAAGCTACAGTGACCCATGGCTCGCTAGACGCCACCGCCTGAGCGCCATGCTGGCGTTCCTATAATCGGCACAAACTCAAGGATTGCCCTCTTGTCTGCCAACTCTTCAAGTACCGCTGCTGCCCTCGCCCTGATTGCCGATGACATGCATGAAATGGATGCCGTGATTGAACGTCGCCTCCAATCTCAAGTTCCTCTGGTGAGCCAGGTGTCGCAGTACATTGTGGCGGCAGGTGGCAAGCGTTTGCGGCCAGCTTTGCTGCTGTTGATGTGCGGCGCGCTGGGCTATCGGGGTGACCAGCGCTACAACCTCGCTGCGGTGGTGGAATTCATCCATACCGCCACCTTGCTGCATGACGATGTGGTCGATGAATCCACCTTGCGCCGTGGTCGGGCCACTGCCAATGAAGCTTTTGGTAACCCTGCAAGTGTGCTGGTGGGTGACTTTTTATATTCACGCGCATTCCAGATGATGGTGGACGCGGGCGACCTGCGCGTCATGCAGACACTCGCCGAGGCGACCAATGTGATTGCTGAAGGCGAAGTTTTGCAGCTGATGAACATGCATGACGCCGCCTTGACGCAGGACGATTACCTGCGGGTGATTCGTTCCAAGACGGCCAAACTGTTTGAGGCCAGTGCCCGGCTGGCGGCACTGCTGGCGCTGTCGTCACCCGCTGTTGAAAAAAGCTGTGCAGACTATGGCCAGGCGCTAGGCACCGCTTTTCAGGTCATTGATGACGTGCTGGACTATGACGGCGACGTTCCGGAAATGGGCAAAAATCTGGGTGACGATTTGCGTGAAGGAAAGGCGACGTTGCCCCTGATCATTGCCATGCAGCGCGGCACAGATGCAGAGCGTGCGACCATCCAGCAGGCGATTGAAACGGGAGGCACCGAATACATGGCGCAAATCATGGCTATTGTGCGTCGTACAGGTGCGTTACAGGCTACGCGCGATGCAGCGGCTCTGGAAGCGCAACGCGCCATTGATGCCTTGTCTGGATTGCCTGCCAATCCTTACAGCGCAGAGCTGCTTGAACTGGCATCGCAATTATTGGTAAGGCGGTCTTGATGCCTTTGATGAACCGGCGAAATATCGCGGTCGGCGGCCTGATGGCTGCGGCAGGCCTGGCGGGCATCGGCACAGCATGGTGGAGCTCCCGAACGCGCACTGATCCTGCCAGCGCCAAGGGTGATGCCGGGACAGATGCGGCCAGTGATGCCCTGTGGCGTCTGAGTTTTGACACGCCTGACGGCAAAACGCTGGCCATGAACACCCTGCGCGGCAAGCCTTTGCTGCTGAATTTCTGGGCAACCTGGTGCCCGCCTTGTGTAGAAGAGTTGCCATTGCTGGATAGTTTCTACCAGGCAAACAAGGATAGAAACTGGCAGGTTTTGGGTCTGGCAGTGGATCAGCCCAGCGCTGTGAGTAAATGGCTGAAAACCAAACCATTGAGTTTTCCAATAGGTATGGCCGGTCTGGGTGGCACAGAGTTGAGCAAGTCACTCGGTAATTTGGCTGGCAGCTTGCCTTTTTCAGCGGTATTTTCCACCACAGGTGCTTTGTTGCAGCGCAAGACCGGAAAACTGACGCCTGAAGATCTGGCGCTTTGGGTACAACTCAAGTAGTTATTATCGTTTTTCGAGTGACGCATCATTTTTTGCATCAAATGATTGTAAAAGCATTTAATTGCCGCTAAATTCACTTGATTTTAATTTTCTGGAACCCTTTGGCGGGCTATTTTTCTTTAGAAATAATGTCCGCTTGGAGTACACTCTGCATTTTGCCGGACTGGCGAGCGTGCTGTTATGCGTAGTAACTGACTGATAAGCGCTATAGAGCGTCAAAGCAGAGAGTAAGTGGAAAAAGAGGGACGTTTGATTTTGAGTTTTCTCAAATTCGGCTTTCAGATCAATTCAAAAGCTGCGTGCTGAAATTTCTGCGCCAGCACCTACCGTCATTGGAGCGACCCTATGGATTTAAGAAAACTCAAAACCCTGATTGACCTCGTCTCAGAGTCCAATGTGTCGGAACTGGAGATCACTGAAGCAGAAGGAAAAGTACGTATCGTCAAATCCAGCGGCGCTCCACTTGTCATGCAGCAGCCTTTTGCAGCTCCCATTGCAAATCCTGTGACGTCAGTGACCAGCATGCCTGCAGATGTGGTGGTCGCTGGTCCTGCCGGACACGCCGTGAAGTCCCCTATGGTCGGCACCTTCTACAGATGTGCCAGTCCTGGTGCCAAGGCTTATGTCGATATCGGTAGCGTGGTCAAGGAGGGCGAGACCATCTGCATCATTGAGGCCATGAAAATTCTCAATGAGATTGAGGCCGACAAGTCCGGCACGGTGACCAAAATACTCTGTGACAACGGTCAGGCTGTGGAATACGGCCAGAGCCTGTTCATGATTGAATAATCGCCTCATAGCTGCCGTTTTCCAACAGATAGATTCAAAAGCCGCATGTTTAAAAAGATACTGATTGCCAACCGCGGTGAAATCGCCTTGCGAATCCAGCGCGCATGCCGTGAACTTGGCGTCAAGGCAGTGATGGTGTACTCGGAGGCTGATCGGGATGCCAAATATATCAAGTTAGCGGATGAATCCGTATGCATCGGGCCAGCGGCATCCAGCCTGAGCTATTTGAATATGCCCGCCATCATTTCAGCTGCGGAAGTCACCGATGCGGAAGCGATTCATCCAGGTTACGGATTTTTGAGCGAGAACGCTGATTTTGCGGAGCGGGTCGAGAAAAGCGGCTTCAAATTCATTGGACCCAGCTCTGAATCCATCCGGATCATGGGCGACAAAGTCTCTGCCAAACAAACCATGATCAAGGCGGGCGTACCGTGCGTGCCCGGCTCTGAAGGTGCCTTGCCCGATGATCCGCTCCTCATCAAGCGCATTGCCAAACAGGTGGGTTATCCGGTCATCATCAAGGCGGCAGCGGGTGGCGGTGGGCGTGGTATGCGGGTTGTGCATACCGAAGCGGCCTTGATCCATGCTGTCCAGACCACAAAATCCGAAGCCAGCGCTATCTTTGGTAATCCGGAGGTCTATATGGAGAAATTCCTGCAGAACCCCCGGCACATTGAAATCCAGATTCTGGCCGATCAATACAAAAACGCCGTCTGGCTGGGGGAGCGCGACTGCTCCATGCAGCGTCGTCATCAGAAGGTCATTGAAGAGGGGCCTGCGCCAGGCATTCCACGAAAACTCATTGAGCGGATCGGCAACCGCTGCGTCGCCGCCGTCAAAAAAATAGGTTATCGCGGTGCGGGCACCTTCGAGTTTCTTTTTGAAAATGGCGAGTTTTACTTCATCGAGATGAACACGCGCGTGCAGGTCGAGCACCCGGTGACCGAGTGGATCACAGGCGTGGATATTGTTCGCACCCAGATCATGGTGGCAGCAGGTGAAAAGTTGCCGTTTGTCCAGCGTGACATCCAGCTCAAGGGCCATTCCATTGAGTGCCGCATCAACGCAGAAGACCCGTATAAATTCACGCCTTCGCCGGGGCGCATCACGACCTGGCACACGCCGGGCGGTCCGGGTGTCAGGGTTGATTCACATATTTATGCCAATTACTTCGTGCCGCCCAACTACGACTCGATGATTGGCAAGATCATTGTGCATGGCGACACGCGTGAGCAGGCTTTTGCGCGTATGCGCACGGCCCTGGCGGAGACTGTGGTGGAAGGTATCAACACCAACATTGCGCTGCACCGCGAGCTGATGGTTGACGCCAAGTTCATGGACGGCGGTACCAACATCCATTACCTCGAAGAATGGCTGTCCAAGCGTGTTCGCTGATTTGAAAAGAGCACTGGAATGAGCATGGTTGAGCTGGTTGTGCTGGCCCCCGCAGAGACGGTCGAAACCCTCAGCGATACGCTTGACGCACTGGATGCATTGAGCGTTTCAGTAGAAGATGCGGATGCGCAGACGCCGGCTGAGTTGGCCATGTTTGGTGAACCCGACATGCCGCCACCTCAGGCCGGGTGGAACCGGTCCCGGGTGACAGCCCACTTTGCAAGCGAGGCGTTGGCGCGTGAGGCCGCTGCCCTGCTGCAGGCGCAGGATTTTTTCGTGCAGTGCGCGCTGATAGCGATTCAGGCGGTGCCGGAGCAAGACTGGGTCCGGCTGACGCAGTCACAGTTCACGCCTGTGGAGATCACGCCTGAGTTCTGGATCGTGCCCACCTGGCATGAGCCACCTGCACAGGCGAGGCAGCTCATACGACTCGATCCGGGTCTGGCTTTTGGGACCGGCACACACCCCACCACGCGCATGTGTCTGCGCTGGATAGCGGGTCGCGGATTGACCGGCATGACACTTGGACGTACCCTTGACTACGGTTGTGGTTCCGGGATTCTCGCCATAGGTGCTGCCAAGTTTGGTGCCACGACTGTAGATGCTGTAGATATTGACGATGCAGCTGTCCAGTCAACGCGTGCCAATGCCGATGCCAACCACGTGGCCTTGAATACGGGTCTGCCTGACAAGGCGACCGGCACCTACCAGACGGTGCTGGCCAACATTCTGGCCACGCCTTTGAAGGTCCTTGCACCTTTGTTGTGCGCTTGTGTTGAAAAAGGCGGCTCTCTGGTACTTGCGGGTATTCTTGAACGCCAGACCGATGAACTCAAACTTGCTTACGCACCTTGGTGCATGCTTGAAGTAGCTGATCAGGAAGACGGCTGGATACTGATGACAGCACGGCTCTGAACCTGGCTTGCGCATGCGGGGCCTCTCATCATTGTCGGGATTGCGAACTCTACAATGCAGTGTTAAATGAGCCTGATTACACGCTGCCCTGCCTGCGGCACGATGTTCAAAGTCGTGACCGATCAACTCAAAGTCTCACAGGGCTGGGTACGCTGCGGGCACTGTACCGAAGTATTTGATGCATCGCTGCACTTCCAGACCACACCAGACCCTGTTCCTGATGCCCCGACTGCCAGCAAGGCAGATGCAGACGTTAAAGCGCCTGCTGAACCTGCGGCGTCAGTGGTCCCATCACCAGAGTCGGAGGCAGAACCACTTTCTGCAGTACAGCCCATAGTTGACAGCACAGGCAGTAATGCAGTCGGTGCAATGGGTACGGAAATTGCACTGCCTGGATCGGCTCAAGTTGCAGATGCGGGTTCTGTCAGCGAGGCGCCTGAAGTGCTTCCTGATGTACTGTCTGAAGCATCGCCTGAGGATGACGTGTCTTTTATCAAGAACTCACGGCGGCGGGCATTCTGGAGAAAGCCTGCGGTGCGCTCTGCACTGGGTTTGTCTGGTCTGCTGCTGGCTGCTGCCCTGCTGATGCAGTTTTCAATTCAACAAAGAAACCGGCTGGCGGCCATGGAGCCACGGCTAAAGCCCTGGCTGCAAATGCTGTGCGAGCCTTTGCAATGCGACATTGCACCGTTACGATACATAGAGGCGGTAGTTATCGACAGCTCTTCCTTCAATAAAATCAACGGTGATTTTTACCGCCTGAGCTTTGCACTCAAAAATACGACAACTATCCCCCTGGCGATGCCTTCACTGGAGCTGACGCTCACAGACATTCAGGAGCAGGCTGTGATCCGCCGGGTGGTGACGCCAGCCCAGTTTGGCGCGATGGACGGTAGTGGTTTGTTGAGTGCAGGCGCTGATTTTTCTGGTGTGGTCGTCATGCATGTCCTGGGCGCTGAGGCGCCGGGTGCTGCTGGCTTGACACCGCCTGTGGCTATACCGCTGCGAGTTGCAGGTTACCGGGTACTGGCTTTTTATCCCTGACTGAATAGAAAATAATATGTCCGTTGTAATTTGTGGCTCTCTTGCCTTTGACACCATCATGACGTTTGAGGGCAGGTTCTCCGAGCAGATCCTGCCTGACCAGCTGCATATCCTGAATGTGTCTTTCATGGTGCCTGCGCTGCGGCGCGAGTTCGGTGGTTGTGCGGGCAACATCGCCTACAGTCTGCTGCAACTGGGGGGCTCGCCGCTGCCCATGGCCACGGTAGGCAGCGACGGCGCGGAGTATGCCGCGCGCATGAAAGTCATGGGTATCAGTACAGAATTCGTCCGGGAAGTTCATGATGCCTACACTGCGCAGGCCATGATCATGACAGACCGCGACAACAACCAGATCACCGCTTTTCATCCAGGTGCCATGATGCAGGCACACATCACGCACATCACCGCACGCAGTGACATCAAACTCGGCATCATTTCGCCAGATGGTCGCGACGCCATGCTGCAGCATGCAGAGCAGTTCAAGGCTGCGGGTATTCCGTTTGTGTTCGATCCTGGCCAGGGTCTGCCGATGTTTGATGGCAAAGAGCTGGCGTATTTCGTAGAACTTGCCACATGGGTAACCGTCAATGATTACGAGGCCAGACTGTTGTGTGATCGTACTGGCCTGTCAATTGCAGAGCTGTCGCGCCGTGTTGAGGGACTGGTTGTCACGCTCGGTGCAGCAGGCTGTGAAGTATGGATAGACGGCGACAAAACGCTGGTACCGCCAGTGATTGCACAAGAAGTTGTTGACCCCACTGGTTGTGGCGATGCCTTCCGCGGGGCGCTGCTGTTCGGGCTGGAAAAAGGCTGGTCACTGGTGCGCTGTGCCGAGCTGGGCAATCAGGTGGGCGCGCACAAAATTGCCTACCGGGGTGGCCAGAACTACACACTCGAAGCCCTTAAAAAAGCCCTGTAATTCCATTTACATTTTCATTCCACAACTGATGTGACGCAGCGTCTGCGACTGGCTTCTTTCCCCCTTCCGGAAATATTGGGGCCCGCATAGCCTTATGACGCGTTGGCATTGCCCGCTATATCTTTTAACCACTGCGTAAATTACGCTAGCTGCATTGCAACAAAGTGTTAAAAAATAAAAAAAGGGTGCTGTGAAGGGAGTTTTGAGCATTAAAACCGCTTTACTGGTTTCGTCTTGAAAAGGTGTCTTATGGGTCCCAATCGCAGAGTATTCATGGTGGGTGGTTTTGCCGCCAGTGCAGTGGCATTCAGCCCGCTGGCACAAGCGCAAGCCAGTAAAGGAGTCAGCAAGCTGGTGCTGGGCCAGTCGGTGCCGCTCAGCGGTGCTGCCGACCAGATCGGCCTGGCCTATTTCAACGGGGCCAAACTGTACTTTGACGCTATCAACTCGAAAAACGGGGCCGGTGGCTACAGGATTGAAGTCAAAGCGCTTGACGATGGCTACGTTGCCGCCAAGGCAGCGGCGAACGCCAAACAACTGATTGACGAGGGTGTCGATGCCTTGTTCGGGTTTGCGGGCACCGCCAGTTGCGACGCTGCGTTTGCAGTGGCCAAAGCCTCCAACACCCTGTTTTTTGCGCCCTTTGCAGCGTCTGATGCCCTGTATGCATCATCCTTGACGAATGTTTTTCATGTACGGCCTGCCTTGGCTGATGAGGCCTACAAAATCGTCCGACACTGCGCCACACTCAGCCAGGACCGTATCGCCGTCTTCGCTGAAGACGACGCCATGGGGCGTGGCGGTATTGCGGCTGTGAATCAGGCCCTGCTGGACCTCAAGCGCCCGCCCATTGTGGCCAGCGCGCTGTCACCTGTGAACAGTGACAAGGTCGAAGCAGCCGTGGCCACGCTGCTCAAAGCGCAGCCACAAGCCATCATTCAGGTCAGTTTGTTCAACTCGTCAGCTGCTTTTATCCGCAAGATGCGCCAGGCTGGCTATGGCGGCCAGTTCATGAACTTTTCAGTCGTGGGTATCGACCCGCTTTTTACAGCGTTAGGCAAGGAAATCGGTGGCGTCGTCATTTCGCAGGTGGTGCCGTCCCCGCGCAGTGTGGGCACGCCGCTGATCAAGGAATACCTCGACATCCTGAACCAGACCGAGCAGACCCCCAGCTACGAAAGCGTCGAGGGCTATGTCGCGGCACGGGCTTTTGCAGAAGGCGTGCGGCGCAGCACCGCAGGCGGTGGCAAGCCAGACCGTGCAGGGCTGCAAAAAGCGTTTGAGTCCATGACCGACTACGACATGAGCGGCTTTCGGGTCAACTTGAAGTCTAAAAAATACGAATCAGTTCGTGTTATTGACCTGGTGACCATCACGCCAGATGGCAAAGTCGTCCGATAATCAAAGGTAATACCGTGCGGCTTTGGGTGCTGCGTTGCATTGACCAGGCACCCACCCACGGGTGCAAAAATTAAAATCCTGAAAAACGCGCTTCTTGAGTCTGATGGCAAAACTTAAAACAATCGCAGTTGTCGATTACGGCATGGGCAACCTGCGGTCTGTGTCTCAGGCCGTACGGCATGTGGCCCAAGGCAGCGGCTTTGAGGTGCTGGTGACCTCCCGTGCCGAAGACGTCATGAACGCAGAGCGCATTGTGCTGCCCGGTCAGGGTGCCATTGCGGATTGCATGCGCGAGCTGACGCAGTCCGGCATGCTTGACGCGGTCTTGCATGCCGCAGCCCACAAACCGCTTTTTGGCGTGTGTGTGGGCATGCAAATGTTGCTGACCCACAGCCAGGAAGGTCAGCGCGGTGACGGCGGTAAGGGCACCCAGGGGCTTGACCTGATTCCCGGCGAAGTGGTCAAGTTTGAACTGGCAGGTCAGACCCAGCCTGACGGCAGCCGCTACAAGGTGCCGCAAATGGGCTGGAACCAGGTCTATCAAAGTGCCTCCAGTGGGCTTGACGCCAAGCCCCACGCACTGTGGGCTGGCGTGCCAGATGGCGCTTATTTTTACTTTGTACACAGTTTTTATGCCCGTCCGTCTGATGCGCGCCACACTGCGGGCGAAGCAAGCTATGGTGCAAGCTTCACGGCAGCCATTGCACGTGATAATATTTTTGCGACTCAGTTTCACCCTGAAAAAAGCGCCGATCAGGGCCTGGTGCTGTACCGCAATTTCCTGCACTGGAACCCTTGAGCTGTCCTCAAACCCTCGTGCCGGTTTGCTGTCGTTCAGTGTTGACTTTGTTCGTTGTCCTTTCTGACTTATTTTTTCGTTTTTAACCGCAACATGCTACTTATCCCCGCGATTGATCTGAAAGACGGTCACTGCGTTCGCCTCAAGCAAGGCGACATGGATCAATCCACCATTTTTAGTGACGACCCCGCCGCCATGGCGCGCAGCTGGGTGGTCAAGGGCGCACGCCGCCTGCATCTGGTGGATTTGAATGGCGCTTTTGCCGGCAAGCCTAAAAACGAGGCTGCCATCCGCAAAATACTGCTGGAAGTGGGCAGTGAAATAGACGTGCAACTTGGCGGCGGTATTCGTGACCTGGACACGATTGAGCGCTATCTGGATGCCGGTCTGCGTTACGTCATCATCGGCACGGCAGCTGTGAAAAACCCGGGGTTTCTGCAAGATGCCTGCACCGCTTTTGGCGGCCACATCATTGTTGGCCTGGATGCCAAAGACGGCAAGGTTGCCACCGACGGCTGGAGCAAGCTGACCGGCCACGAAGTGGTTGATCTGGCTAAAAAGTTCCAGGACTACGGTGTGGAGTCAGTCATCTACACAGACATTGGCCGTGACGGCATGCTCAGCGGCATCAATATGGACGCTACGGTCAAGCTGGCGCGGGCGCTGACGATTCCTGTCATCGCCTCGGGCGGTCTGTCCAGCATGGCGGATATAGAAGCGCTGTGCGCCGTTGAAGATGAAGGCGTGGAAGGTGTGATCTGCGGGCGCTCCATCTACAGCGGCGACCTTGATTTTGAAGCTGCCCAGGCCAGGGCCGATGAGCTGAACGGATAACCCTTGCTCTGCAAACGAATCATCCCGTGCCTTGACGTCACCGGCGGGCGGGTTGTCAAAGGTGTGAACTTCACCCAGTTGCGCGATGCCGGCGACCCGGTCGAAATTGCGGCGCGCTACAACGACCAGGGTGCCGACGAGCTGACCTTTCTCGACATCACGGCCACCAGCGACGGGCGTGACCTGATCTTGCATATCATTGAAGCCGTGGCCTCCCAGGTGTTCATTCCCCTCACGGTGGGCGGCGGTGTCCGCACAGTGGACGATGTGCGCCGCCTGCTCAATGCAGGCGCAGACAAAACCAGTTTTAACTCAGCTGCCATTGCCAACCCGCAAGTCATTGAAGATGCCTCCGCCAGATACGGCGCGCAATGCATTGTGGTGGCCATAGACGCCAAACGCCGCAGCGAAGAAGAAGCCCAGACCCGAGGCCCTGGCTGGGACGTGTACAGCCACGGCGGACGCAAAAACACCGGGCTGGATGCCGTTGCCTGGGCCACAGAAATGGAGCGGCGCGGCGCGGGCGAGATTTTGCTCACCAGCATGGACCGCGACGGTACCAAGTCAGGTTTCGACCTGGCCCTGACCCGTGCCGTCAGCGACGCTGTGGATGTACCCGTCATCGCATCAGGCGGTGTCGGTAACCTTGAGCACCTGGCCGACGGCATAAAAATCGGCGGTGCTGATGCGGTACTGGCCGCCAGTATTTTTCACTATGGCGAGTACACCGTACAGCAAGCCAAGCAGTTCATGGCAGCACGCGGCATTCCTGTGCGGATGTAGATTTGCATGCTTTTCAGGCCACTGCGGCAGTACTGGCGAGTACAATATGCTATTAATTTAATAGCAAACCTGCGTTATCAGCGGCTGGATCGCAGTCCGAAACCTTTGTGCAGACTTTTCCACAGATCTGCCAAACCCACTTGACGCGTCGCTTGTACCTGCTGACGCTTTCGCCACACCCTGGGCAGACCTGTGACCGCATCCAGAATTGCGCGAAATACAACCCCGCCTTGCCCTCGGCGGGTAAATAAAAGTAGCACTGCGCCATTGAGTAACACGTGCAATGGCAGAAGTGGCCAAAAAAGCACGCCGGGCATGTTCTTGACAAAGGTCCACACCAGATTGCGCTGTCCGTAATAGAGCGAGAAACCGCTCTGCTGACCCGTGATGCCAGAGCCTACGTGGTGGCAAATCGAGTCAGGCACGTACAGGCTGCGGTAGCCCAAAAGTCGCAGCCTGAAGCCCAGGTCAACGTCTTCGATGTAGCAAAAAAAATCTTCGTCAAACCCTGCTGCTGCATTCCAGGCATCGCGCCGATAAAGCGCTGCTGCCGCACAGGGTGAAAAAATCTCGCCACTACGCGCTGCCGCAGTATTCATTTGGCGCCCGTGGTCTCTGCGCCAGACACGGCCACTGACATCGTAGACATCGCCAGTGCCGTCAAGCAGCATGGGGTCGGCTGCATTGACCAGGCGTGAACCAAATGAAGCAGTCTGCGGGTTGCGCTCTGCCGCTTTTAACAAACATGCCAGCCAGTCGGGTTCTGCAAACGCGTCCGGGTTGAGAAGTGCTATCCAGTCCCCTGCTGTGCTGTGCTGCACGGCAAGGTTGTTGGCAACAGCAAACCCTTTGTTGGCCCCCAGGCTTAAAAGCGAAAAGCGCAGGTCATTGAGCAACGCCACTTCGGAATCCGAGCCGTCGGTACTGCCGTTGTCGACGACCACCGCTACAAACGACGGCTCGGTTTGCGCCTGGAGAGCCAGCAGACACTGGCGCAGGTAGGCACTGCCGTTCCAGTTGACGATGACGACAGTTACCTTGACCGCAGGCGTCAGCATCAGGCTGGGTGCAAAGCTGTGCGGTATAACAGATCGTAGAAAAAGGCTTCTTCCTCAAGTCGTGCAGGCAGTGGTAACCTTTTTTGCCAGCGTGCAATCTGGCCAGGGTCTGCTACCAGTGCTTCAATAGCCGTCGCCCAAGCCGCAACGTCGCTGTGAGCCACCACCTGTCCGCCACCGTGGGCGGCCACTTGCAGACCAGGAGCCCCCAGACTGGACACCATTCCAGGCACACCCAGTGCAGCGGCCTCGTGCAGCGCCAGCGAGAACGTTTCTGGCACCTGTGAAGGCAGGCACAACAAGTCCATTTGCCGGATCGCCGGATACACCTTGCTTGTCTCCAGATGACCCAGAAGTTCTACCCGGCTATCTGCCTCTACCAGCGCCATGACCTCATCGCGGTAGGCTTGTGCCCCGTAAAATCCGCCCACGACTTTCAGGCGTAGATTCGGTGCCTCGACCCGTGCCAGCGCACTTAACAGCATAGCCAAGCCTTTTTCCCGGATGATTGAGCCAACATAGCCCAGCGTTAAGGTTTTTCTGTCGTCCAGGGCAGGAGCCTCATGATCCATCATTGCCAGCAAATCAAGGCCATGCGCAACCACCCTGAAGTTGCAGTCAGCAAACGCCTCCCGGTAGCGTGCTGCCACAAACTCTGACGGGACCACGCGCACCCTTGCGCCAGCCAGCATTTGTTGTGCGCTCTGGTAGCGTTGCACAAGAGTCTCGCGGGTCCACGGGTCGCTCAGGCAATCGTTGCCGCATTTCTTTCCGCCTTGGGGCCCATCGCAAAGCTGGTTGCCAAGCGTCACCAGGTTAATGCGCGGGCAAGCCAGAAAAAAATCTGTCAGTGTCACGATGTAGGGCAAACCGCACTGCTGCGCTGCCGCTACCGCAGTACTCATGCGCATGGTGTGCATGACATGCGCCAGGTCAAAGCGCTCCTGCTTCATCCATCCCGCCAGTGGTTCTACAAGTTCGGGTGCAACTTCCAGGCTGAAGTCTGCTGAATCGGGTAGCGTGGCCCGCGGCAGCAACGTCACCGGCACACCTTCCCATACGGACTCCATAGTCCCGGCAAGTACCGAGCGTTCAGCGCCGTCCATGGTCATCGGGTTGTTGACTCCGGCAAGTACCTTGACGTAGTGCCCGGCCCGCTGTGCGGCCTTGGCCAGGTTCAGTGCAACATGCTCGGTACCACTCGAATACTCAGGATAAAACTGGTGCAAAACAATCAGAATACGCATTACACACCCGCCCGGAGTTCTTGGTTGATGGTGTCCAGCATGGGTTGATCCACGCCTGTCGAAGCCAGCTTGTCCATATACATAAAGCCCAGCGCAGACCCCGCTGCTGCTGCAAAAGTCTTGCGCACGACGTGTTGCAAGGCCTCACGCAGCCCGGCATCATGGGCACCATAAACGTCCATGGCAAAGGTATTGAAATGCTCCAGCCGCGCGAAAAAAGTATCGTTGAACCGCTGCGCCTGGCCACGTGCCAGACTGTCCATCTCTACCGCTTCCAGTCGACCTGCCAGATCGCCCATATAGCTGTCCAGGCGTGCATCACCCATGGTGCTTGAACCGTCCAGCTTCAGCGTATTGCAGCGCGATTTGCAAACCTCAATCCAGTTCGCCAGCACCTCGCTCAACACCAGTCCGGGCGCAGCTTCGTGGATTGCAGGCAACAGGTCCGATATATGGTTGGCACTAGAGACAATGCCGGCCAGCAAACCAGGTACCGACTCGACCGGCGGGAACGTGAAATCCTCAAACATACCCACTAAAAAAATAACATCTACATACGAGCGCTTGAGGTAGTAAAACGCGGGTCGATTGTGGGAATGAACCACTTTGACAGACGCCAACATCGCCACTTTATGACCGTCTTTAATCAGCCGTATTCCCAGATCCAGGTCTTCCGCATAGTCCCCCTGGTAGCCGTACTCACCAAACATTTTGCGCGATATCAGGCAGGCTACATCGCTTAACTGTCCGCGCGAGCGCAGTGCCATGTGGTCGCTGCCTTGGAAGTCGCCAATCCGGTCCTGTTCGAGGCAGCCCAAAAAGCGGTAATGTGTGTTGATCATTGAGTCATACATCATGTCGCTGTCGCTGCGCGGGTACTCCGAGCACGACGCCGCCACCAGGCCGCTGTCCGCATGGTCCAGCAGGTAACGCAGCATGCCGTAAGCCCAATAGTCACCCACCGGGTAAGCATCCTGCACCATAAACAGCACGTAATCTGAGCTGGCATTGGCTGCACCCAGGTTACGCGCATGGCTGTGCGTGAACTCGGCCTGCGTAATCTCAACTACCCTGCAACCAGCTTCCTTTGCCCATAACACGGTGTTGTCTTTGGAGCCTGAGTCCACCACCACCACTTCAAGGTTTTTAAGTCCCCGCTGCGTTGTCAGCTTGCGTAACAACCACTTGAACTCGTTGCCCGCGTTGTAAGTTGGAATGACCACCGAAATGCTTGCGTCAATCGGTGCAGTCGAGCCAATGTTTTCAAGCATGTCCGGGTGCAGGCGAATATCGTGCACAGCGGGCACGGTTGTCTTTAACAAGGCTGCCTTGGCTTCAGGCAGTGGGCTCGTCAGGATCTTGCTGTAAGTGCGGCTGTGCCGCAAAAAGTGGGGCAGCCTGCGTAAAAACCCCAGCACACCGTGATTGCGTACTGAGCCTTGCACAGCGAGCAGACCATTGCTCATGAGGCGCAGTGGTGCAGGTGTTCGCAGCCACATCAACAGCCGATTCAGCCAACGCAAAGGCGCTGTTACCCGCCATGAGCGCGACTCGAACATAGCCTGCAGCCGTGCGTTGAGCTGGTCAAGTTGCTGCAGGTGTCTCGTCCGGATGCGCCCCAGCTTCACAATCTCTATTTGTTGCCTGAACTCATGGGCACGAACCTCTCGCAGGGTTTGTTCTATTTTTTGTAGCAATTGCTGCGTTTGACCAAAGCTTGTCTCTGCCTGTTGCAATTGCAACTGCAGATGGTGGCGCTCCTGCACCGATTCTTGAGCCAGGCGCGTTATGTCCTGTGAGGCCTGCGTCAGCTGGGTTTGCAGGCTACCGGCGCTTTGCCTGGCATGCGCTTCGTCTTGAGCCAGGCGCGTTATGTCCTGTGAGGCCTGCGTCAACTGGGTTTGCAGACTACCCGCAGTTTGCCGGGCATGCGCCTCTTTCTGAGCCAGCTGGTCGATGGTCTGCCGGGCAAGCGCCTCATCTTGAGCCAGCCGGGCAATGTCCTGCGAGGCCTGCGTCAGCTGGGTTTGCAGGCTATCGGCACTTTGCCTCGCATGCGCTTCATCTTGCAGGCGCAGCCCTTGCCAGCCAATCAGTTTCGCTACGCCGTCGGCACCCCAACGTCCCAATTGGCGTGCGCCAAACTGTAGCAAAGCCGCTTCACGCAGTGCGCTCTCAGTCTGGGTGTGGCCAGAACCACTGGCCGCGCTCAACGCATACAAGGCGGACACCCCTGCTACCCGCCTGAATACACCTTTTGCAGCCAGTTGCAACCAAAAATCCCAGTCTTCAAACAGCGCCAGACCCTCATCGAATCGGCAAGCCACCCCATCGCGCACCGCGTCCAGCCTGAACAGCACCGAGTGAATCGGCAAGTAGTTTTGAAGTTGCAGCAAAAGCGGGTCAAAGTCGCGCTCGTAGAGATGGCTTTTGGCAGGCGCATCCGCGTTTTCAGCAATGCTGGCTTTCACATCGCTGTAGCAAGCCACCAAGCCGGTATCGGTATCCAGGGTGTCAACCAGTTTTTGCAGATGTGCGGGCAGCAACGCGTCATCATCGTCCAGAAATAGCGCAAATTTGCCCGTGGCAGCGTCCAGTAACGCATTGGCTGCAGCGCTGCGGCCCAGCTGCATACCGGGGTCAATCACGCGCGTCACTTGCCTTGCAATTTCTGGTGGCAACGGGGTCAGCGGCTGTCCGCTTGCGTTGGCGACCACGATTTCCCAATGGGTAAACGACTGCGCCGCGACAGACGCAATGGCCTGCGCAAGGCCCGTCCGGTTGGTGGTGCGAATCAGCACCGACACCATCACAGGCATAGCAAGGCTGTGCAGCACGTCACGGTTAACGTCTTGAAGATTTTGTGTAGTCATAGTTTGAAAAGCTTCAGTAACCTTTGGAACTGAGCGGCCATCCCCTCTGGGGCTGGCGGGATTTCCAACCATTGGGCGGCTCCCGGGACTGGAGGGCGCGCTTCAAATACTGCGGAAACCGGCATACCCAAAGTGTCACGGCCGTCCCGGTTTCTATAGGCAGCGCTTGCGCCTGCCACCTGTGTCATCAAAGTTTGCCCGGCAATCCGTGTCCATAGCCCCCATGCTGCCAGCGGGCCGTGGCAAGCGTCAAATTGGCAGCCCTTGTGTTGCAGTTGGGCACTGAACATCACGGCATGCACCGGTGTCCGGACCGGTGTCATTCCAGAGACATCGCCAAAGGCAAACTTGCAGGTCTCGCCCGTGGGCCAGCCCTCTTGTTTTGCAATGCGTACGCCGGTAAAAGCGGCCAGCGAGTTGGGTTGTCGCTGCAGGGTGGCGACGAGCTTGGCAACGTGCTCAGGCATCAGCCAGTCGTCTTCATCCAGAAAAAGCAGCCAGTCGCCTTGTGCGGCCTGCATCAGCTGGTTGGCAACAACGCCACTGTCAATCGGTGCGGCGCAAACCAGTGACCGCATCGGAAATGGCCCGCATCGTACTGGCAGCGCCGCAGTGCCTGCATGCGCGACCAGTACTTCAATATAGGGATAGGCCTGCAACGCGATCGAGTCCAGTGCCTCTGACAAAAACCGGCCATCGGTGCTGCGAACCAGCACCGACACCAGCATGCTGGCGTCAGCTTGCAGACGGGTCTGCGTTACTTCTGCCAGACCACCCGGCGACACCATGGCCAGCATGCCGCTGGTCCAGACGGCATCAAGTTCCTGTGCCGTCAGCACCCAGTAGGCTTCTGCCGATGTCACCGCCGCCGACAAGGTATAGCTACGGTAACGGTTCAAGGCCTGGATATGCCCCACATAGTCTTGCTGCTGCAACTGTGAGCCAAAGCAACGCATGGCCGCTTCTTTGGTCGCCAGCAGCGGTGTCAAATCCAGCAGTACATTGGGTCGCAGCGGTGCGCCCACCTCGTAAAAAGCCAGCCGCACATGGGCAGCAGAGCGCCGCACAGCCTCAATCGCCAACCTATTGGTTTGCCGATGATCCGGGTGAATTTCCCAGGGGGAGGGCGCATACACCAGGTCACTGCCGGTCGCTGCAATTTTATCCACCAGCCGCTGCACCAGCACTTCTGAGTACACCAGCCCGCGGTCAGGGTAGGCCCAAAATTCGGGCAAACCGTAGCCCAACACAGCCGCCGCTGCAAGGCTTTCATCTTGCCGGGTCAAGGCGTCGCCATACAGGGCGCCATCTGTCAAAACCACAACACACACTGGCTGCCCTAGCAAGCCGTGGCTGGCAATGGCACCGCCACAGCCAAACACCTCATCGTCAGGATGCGGTGCAAGCACCAGAGCAGCGCGTGCCAACAAAGCCGTACAGGCACTGTAGGGAATAAGGTCAGATTCCAAAGCGAAAAAGTGAGTGTGTGGATGAGTTGGCCTGACACGTACAGCGCGGGTCGGCTGCTTTGAGGCTTAACCAATGATCATAACTTCTAGCCTCCGGGTTCATCCCGTCAGCGCCAGACAGACCTCTTACAATCAGCCAAGGGTAGTTTGAGTTGCGCGCAAGCAGTTATTGGACACGCCACAAGCCCCGCATTTCCTGCCGTCCTTATTGTTACACCATTGTCATTCATGAAACTTTCAGCCGAACAGCAAGTCGTGACCCACACAGATGATGCCGGTGTGACCATCGAACTGCACGGCGTTGGCAAGGCTTACCCGCGGCAAGTCAGTCCGTTTGCGGCCATGTGGCGCGTCATGCGCGACAAACCTATGCTGGGGGAAGACCAGTTCTGGGCCCTGCGGCCCACGTCTTTTCAGGTCCGGCGCGGCGAAGTGCTGGGTCTGGTCGGCCACAACGGTGCGGGCAAGTCAACCTTGTTGCAAATGATCAGCGGTACCTTGCGGCCTACCGTCGGCACACTGCAGGTGCACGGTCGTATCACGGCATTGCTCGAACTCGGGGCCGGTTTTAACCCCGACTTCACGGGCCGTGAAAACATCATGCTCAATGGCCCCCTGTCGGGCCTGTCTTACAGCGCGCTCAAGGAGCGGGTCGAGGACATCATTGATTTTTCAGGTATCCGTGAATTCATAGACCAGCCCGTCAAAACCTACTCCAGCGGCATGTTTGTGCGCCTGGCGTTTTCACTTGCCACCAGCGTGGACCCCGATATCTTGATTGTCGACGAAGCCCTGTCGGTAGGCGACGCCGAGTTCTCGCGCAAGTCTTTTGACCGCATTCTGGCCATGCGCAAGCGCGGCACCACGATTCTTTTTTGCTCTCATTCGGCCTACCACATCGAGTCCATGTGCACGCGCGCACTCTGGCTGGACCACGGCGTTTCCCGCCTGTTTGGAACCCCCGCCGAGGTGGTCACCGCCTACCAGCAACACCTCGATGCCATGGCATCGGCCAACAATCCTGTATACACAGGCCCGGCAGTGGCTGATCACAAGATGGAGGCCACGCCCGCGAACACCCTCCTTGCCGACTCTGCCCAGGCGGCCGCCCCCATGCCCGACCTTCCCCCCGCCAGTATTCCAAAAGGCTATGCCCAGCTCCGTCGGCTCGAAGCCCGGTGCGACGGCTTCGCGGGCAGCCATCTGGTGATCCAAAGCGCACAGAGCACCCTTGAAGTGACCCTGGCCTTTGACTCTGATCCCGATATGTCCGCGCCCGGCGCGGCAATCACTATCAACTCCATGGACGGTAAAATCCTAGCTAGCTCCGGCACCTGGATAGACGCTTACACCATCGCCCGCGACGAATGGGGCCGTGGTGTCGTCACCGTGCGCTTTCCTGCGTTACCGCTGCTCAAAGGCAAATACTATTTGTCCGGCTACCTGTATTGCGAAAGGGGCTTGCACGCCTACGCCGCCGTGGAGCAGTTTGCCAACCTGGAAGTGCATCAAGACCACCTTGAGCAAGGCATCGTGTCGTTGCCGCACAGCTGGCATTCAGGCGTTCAAGACGTTCAAGGCGCTGCCCCCGTGGCCAGCCTCACAGCACAGCCGCATGAGATGTGAGCATGGCCATTTCTGATCGGCCTGCCGCAGACACCGGCCAGAGCCACCACGTTCGCCTGTCTGAAAAACCCGACTTTCCAGCCATCCAGGCCCTGTTTGTACGGGCTTTCGGCACGCCTTTGCTGCCCGCCCGCTGGGACTGGAAATACGCGCAGGCCCCGTGCTGGGGCAGCGTGGTTGAGCGCGACCAGCACATCATTGGCTTTTATGGCGGCATGCCGCGCACTTTCACACTGCGCGGCCAGAGCGTGCCCGGCGTACAAATTGGCGACACCATGGTGGACCCGCAGCAGCGCGGCGTCTCTACGCGCAAAGGGCCTTTCATGGTCGCGGCTGCAGCGTATTTTGAGCAGATGGCCACCTTGCATCCGGGCGCCCAATTTGCGTTCGGATTCCCGCCGGAAAGATTGCTCGCTTTGGGCATGCGTCTGGGTGTGTATGCCCCCATAGACCGCATCAGCATTTTGATGTGGCCCTCACTGCCACCACAGCGGCACGTCTTTTTGAAAACCCGCAGCATCAACAGCTGGTCCCGTGCGCGTCGGCAACAGGCCATCAGACGCCTGTGGACTGCCATGCGCCCGGGATGGCCGAACCTGCTGCTACCCGTCCGGGACGCGGCGTGGCTTGAGTACCGCTATCTCGACCACCCCGAGACGCATTACGATCTGCTGCTGGTCGCCTCACGTTTAACTGGCCAACCCCAGGCGCTGGCCGTGGTTCAAACCCACGCAGACCACCTGGAGCTGATGGACTATGTCGGTCCCCCGCAGGGTATCGCACTGGCTGTACGGGCCGCCCGCATGCACGCTGCCAGCCATGGCTTGCCGCAAGTGCAAGGCTGGTTCAGCCAGCAACTCACACACGTATTCAATGTGGGGCAACCCACCGTCATCCCGTCCGGCATCGCCGTAGCCACCAACGCATGGCGTAAAGACCGCCTGCCCGAGGTGTTGAACAACCCCATCTGGTTAATGAGCGGCGACACCGACTACCGGTAACGTCCTTGCAGTGCTACAGCTGGTCTGCAAACCCCCGCTGCAGCCGCACAAACACCCAGTAACTGCCCGCAGCAAGTACCCACGACACCAGCGCCTGCAGCGCCAGCGGCCCGAAGTCAGGCCACTGGCCCAATAACAAACATTGGCGCAGCGCCTCAATTGGCAGAGTCAGTGGGTTCAGGTAAAGCCAGGACTGCACTTCTTTGGGCAGCGCTGATGCTGGAAAAAGGACCGGCGTTAAAAACAGCAGCATGCTCAGCAGCGGCCCCATGATTTGCGCCAGGTCGCGCAGGTACACGCCCACGCACGCCAGAATCAAACCCAGGCAAAGCAGGGTGGGTATCACGCTTAGCACCACCAGCGGTGCTGCCAATGCCGTGATGCCCAGCAATCCCGGTGCCAGCAGCGTGCCGAGTACCAGCACGGTCAGCCCCAGCGCCGCATGGAAAAGGGCGCTCAAAATATTGACCCACACCAGGCTTTCCAGCGGAAATATCACCCGTTTTACCAAATTGGGCTGCTCGGTGACAAGCCGGGGCGCACGGCCGACAACCTCCGAGAAAAAGTTGAACATCACCAAACCAGCAAAAATATTCAATGCAAACAGCACGGGTGATTCTTCAGCGCCTGGCCACTTGGTCTTGAAAATCACCCGAAACACCACGGTGTAGATGGCCAACAGCAGCAGCGGGTACAACAGGGTCCAGCCAATGCCCAGCACCGAGCCCTTGTAGCGGCCCAATACATCGCGTTTTGAAAGCTGCCAGATTAAAAACAGGTTTCTGACCGGCAGCAGCGGGTATAGGCGGGTCACACCCGTCATGCGGACCAGGGCAACAATTTTTTGCACGTTTGCGTTCACTATCTTCAGGAAATTGGGTTAGGGCTTGCCAGCGTCCTGGCCAGCGTTTTTAATATCGTCTTTCGTCGGGTCTTTCAGGCCCGACGCCACATCATGTATAAATTTAGTATCGTTCACCCGCAGGTCATTGCCGTCGCGCTCCAGCACCCCACGCCCCTGCAACAGCTGAAAAACCCGCGTCACGGTCTCGCGGCTGGCGTTGATCATGATGGCCAGCTCCAGGTGCGTCGGCGCGTTGTGTACATAGCTCTGGCCGTTTTTGGTGTTGAGCAGCAGCTCGAGTTGCGCACACACCCGCTGCAGCGGGTTGGCCAGCCCCAAGATGCGCCGCTGTGCCGACATTTGTCGCAGCCGCACCGCCAGGTTGGAGCACAGCACCTCGGCCAGCCTGGGAAATGCAAACAAAATCGGCTTGACCAGGTCTTTGGGCACAAACACCACCCGCGAGCGCGACACCGCCGTGACAAACTCCGGCTGCACGCCCGCGTCAATCACCGCCACCTCACCAAAATAGTCGCCCGGCTGAACAAAGTAAATACCCACCTCACGCCCGTCCGACGTGAAGTCCACGCCTTGCAGCCGGCCGTCAAACAGAAAACACAGGGCCTGCGGCGTGCTGTTTTTCTGCAGCACGATTTCCCGCTTTGCAAACGCCTGCTCGGTTGAATGCAGCGCCATGTGCTCCAGCGTCACCTGCGGCAGGCTTGAAAGCAAAGGCAGGCCGCGCAAAACGGCAGCGGGTGTGGGCATGTAGTAAAAATTGAGCAGGTTTGGAGTGTTGGTATTTTGCATCATTGCAGGTGCGTAACGCCCCTGAAGTACGCCTGCTTCGTGTAAATCATTTCCGGCATGTGACTGCGCTCACTTACAGGCCCGGTTTTGCTTGCTAAAGTCTCGTTCTTAACAAAGCGTTGCAACCATGCACCAACCTTCAACCTCTGCTGTTTTTTTGTTCAAGTTAGCGCTCGCACCGCTGCTGATGCTCGCCCTGTGCAGCGCTCAGGCTGCGGCCCCCACTGTGGGTGAAATCACACTCACCATAGGTCGCGCCATGGTGGTCTCCCCTGCGGGCGAGTCAACGCTGGCCCAGCGTGGCAGCAAAATCCAGCCTGGCGACAGGGTGGAGACATCTGACGGCGGCCACGTCCATATTCGTTTTATCGACGGCGCGCTGGTCAGCGTTCGGCCCACCAGCCGCCTGGTGATTGAAGACTACCAGTACAACCCCGCATTGCCCGCCCAGTCCACTGTGCGGTTTCGGCTGGACCAGGGCGTGACCCGTGCCATTTCTGGCGAAGCCGCCCACGCCGCCAAAGACCGCTTTCGCCTCAACACTCCTTTAGTCGCCATCGGTGTGCGTGGCACAGACTTTGTGGTGCGCACCCAGGCCGGGCAAACATTGGCTGCCGTCAACCAGGGCAGCATTGTGATGGCCCCGTTTGGTGACGGTTGCGTGGCCTCAGCACTTGGGCCTTGTACCTCTGCAGCCTCACGTTACCTCTCAGCCGACATGGGCCGGGTAGTTGCCGAGTTTCGCAGCCAGTTTGCCCAGATGGACATCAAACCCCTGCCAAAATTGCAGGCTGCCACTCCGCAAGTCACTGTTTTGGCCAGTGCCCGAACAGACGCTGAACCCGCTGTGGCGATGCCGCGTGAAGGCGTCAAACAAGACTCGGCCGCCACAGTGGTCAACGTTGCCGTGGTTCAGGGTACGTTGCGAAAAGCCATCAGCGACGAGCTTTCAATGTCATCTGCGGTGGTGACACCGGCCGTGGTTGCTACGCCGCCTGCTGTGGTGGTCCCTCCGGTTGTGGTCGCCCCGGTTGTGGTCGCACCACCAGCGGTAGTCGCCCCTATCGTGTCTACGCCGCCGGTTGTGGTTATGCCACCCAAGGTAGAAGTCCCCACCGGCCCTACCCAACTGGTTTGGGGCCGGTGGGGTCCCGCTGGCGGCAATCCCAGTGATTTTTCAGTATCTCTGGCTGCCGCCCGCACCGAAGCCCGACAAGTCACCGTGGGCAACGACAACTATATTTTGTACCGTACAGAGCCTGCCACAGGTGCCAGCATTGTCTCCCCGGCAGGCCCGGCGTTTAGTTTTTCACTTCAGCAATCGTATGCGCAGCTGGCAACACCAACTGCCATCACGCCAGCCACGGTGACGGGCGGTGCCTTGTCGATTGACTTCACGGCGGCCCAGTTTGTCACCTCCTTGAATATCAACGCATTGCCTACAGGCCCGATACAGCTCAATGGCTCTGGTTATATTCGCAACGATGGTGTTTTTGTAGGCACCAATGCAGGCCAAAAAATCGCCGGCGCCATGGCGGTTGATACAAAATCTGCTGGCTACCTTTTTGAAAAGTTTACCAACGGGGCCCTCTTATCCGGCATAACCCTGTGGGGCCGGTAAATGGCCTCCTTCAGTACCGGAGCAGAGTTGCTGCTCACGCGCATTTTTATGACGCCCTGGCGAGGCCGCCTGCTGGCACTGGCTGTAGCCGGGCTGGTCTGGCTGGTCTGGGTGGGGCTGGCACCGTCTAGCCTGCAGCAAACAGATGAACGCTCCACCGATCTGCTCTGGCAAGCCAGCGCCAGCACACAGGCAGAAAAGCGCGTCATACTGATAGACATAGACGATGCCAGCCTGAGCCGCATCGGCCCCTGGCCCTGGCCCCGTAAAACCGTGGCTGAACTTACCCGCAAGCTTGACGAGCAAGGCGTGGGCCTCAAACTGTTCGACGTGGTGTTCACCGATGGCCGCGACGGCGTGGCTGATTTATCAAAAGCCTTCTCTGCGCGCGACGACATCTCACCTACCGCCTCCCCAACCGTACTGGCTCAGATATTTGCCCTCAACAACGAAAGCCAGCTCCAGTCCGGTGTACTGGCCGGTGCGCTGCCAGGTCTGGGTTGTCAGGCCCCGGCCATGGTGGCACACGGCTATCTGGCCAATGCAGCCGGTCTGCACAACCGTGCGGGCCATATCACACCCACGCTGGACCCTGATGGCGCAGTGCGCCGCGTCCCCGCCATCGTCTGCTTTGACAGCCGAAGCTATCCCGCGCTGACTTTGGCCGGCGTCACGGCCTCTGACCACCCGCCCTCATCCGCGGCGGCACCGGCCATGGATGTGCAGCGCGGCGTCGGTCCTTGGTCCCCGCCCTGGCAGGCCAGTCTGGCCGCCTTGCCGGGGCTTCCAGTGGCGCTTGACGCCCAAGGCCAAATGCGTGTGCCTTACCGCCTGGCCCGCAGTGCCTTCATTTCTGTTTCAGCCGCAGACGTGCTGCAGGGCAAGGTCCCGCCTGGTTTGCTGCAGGGGGCCTGGGTGATTGTGGGTGCTTCCGCTTTTGGTCTGGCAGATGCTGTGCCCACCGCCCTGGGCCGACACGTCAGCGGCTCTGAAGTTCACGCCCAGTTGCTTGCAGCCATCATCGACGGTGCTGTGCCCTACACACCGCTGGCTGCAATGTGGCTGCAAACAGGCTTTGTGTTGCTGGCTGCAGCCGCACTGTGCCTGCTGGGCGGCAATGATCCGGGCCGTCAAAAGCCCGCTTTGCTGCAGCGCTACCGCGTTCTCCTGACGCCATTGGCAGCGCTGCTGCTGGTCGGCATGGCTGGAGGTTTGCATGCGCTGGCCCTGTTCAAACTGGGCTGGTATCTGGGCTGGTCAGGCCCCGCGCTGGCCATTGTTTTAACCGGTGGTGCACTGGGGCTGGCAGAGCACACCCGCAGCCTGCTTGAAAAACGCCGCCTGTACCAAAACCTCTCAAGTTACGTGTCCGCCCCCGTGGCTGAAAAAATTGCCTTGACCGTGCCCAGCGGCAACATCGAGGCCCAGCGCCTTGATGTCACCGTGCTGTCAGCTGACGTCAACAACTTCTCTGCCTACTGTGAAGCCCGCAGCCCTGAAGAGTCCGCCCGCGTGCTGCACCACTTCTACAGCACGGCCAGCGACATTATTTCTGCCCACGGCGGCGTGGTCGAAGAAATGGTCGGCGACAGCCTGCTGGCCTTGTTCAACGGCCCGTTGCCGTGTGCTGACCACCCAGCCCGTGCGCTGGCCGCCGCACGCGAGCTGTGGGTACGCTGCAGCCAGGAGCTGCCCAATGTCAGCGGCCAAAAGCTGGAACCCCTGGGCATCAGCGTCTCCATTGAAAGCGGCGTAGCCTTGGTAGGCTCCTTTGGCTCCGCCGGGCGGCGCGTACACACCGTGCTGGGCCAGGTCGTCACCAGCGCCCTGCGCCTGCGCGACATGACGGTTGATTTGGCCTACCCCGTGCTGGTAGGGCAGGCCGCCGCCAAAACCATCATGGCCAGCAGCCGTACCACGCCTGACAATCCAGACCTGGTCCTCAAGCCTCTGGGCAGCTTTTTACTGCCCGGCCTGCAGCATAGCCAGCAGATATATACTCTGCGCAACCTGCTACAGCCAGGCTTCCCCCAAGAGCAGGCCAACCTGCGTTACCTCCATCAAGTCAACATTGCAGCGTGAAACGATTGATTCTGGCCGGGCTGTTGTCCACAGCCTGCGCGCAGGCGCTTGCACAACCGCACACCCCCTCCCCCATAGCAGCCAGCGCGGCTGGCCTTGTAACGGGTGTTGATCCTGCCAATCCTGCCATCCCAGATACCTGCCCCCCGATAGCAGACGCACCCAGCCGCACCAGTTCGCAGCAGTCTCCCGCTACTTTTCAAACCCAGCTGCAGCAAAGCCTGGCCCAGCTCGACAGCGTTTCAGAGCAATGTCTGGACAACCCCCGCTTTCACGCCCAGCGCGGCCTGGTGCTGCAACTCATGGGCCAGAGCGCCGCCGCTGTCGAGTCACTGGAGCGCGCATTAATGCTGGAGCCCGACCAGCCCGGCACCCAGCTCGACTACGCCCTGGCCCTGCGTGACGCAGGCGACGCCGTCTCGGCCCAGGCGCTGCTGCAGCAAATCAGCCAGCGCCCAGACCTGCCCGCAGGTCTGCAGCCGGTACTGCAAGGCCAGCTGGCAGCCCTGAAAAGTCAGCTAAACGGCCCCTGGGAACATCACCTTAAAGCGTCCGTGGCGGCAGGCGTTGACAGCAACCTCAACAACGCCACTTCCGACCGTCAGTTGACCCTGACCTTCCCGGCCGGTGACGTTTCACTGCAGCTGACCGACGCTTCACGCGCGCAGCGCGGCACCGCTCTCATGACAGCTCTGCAGTACCAGGCCATCAAGCGGGTAAGCGACAACCTGTGGGTACTGCAGGCCGAGCTGCGCAACCGCAACACCCGCAGTGCCGACACCGGCTACCAGCAGCTTGACCTGGGTGCCCAGTGGCTGCAAGCGCCAGAAGCCCCCAGCCAGTGGCAGGCCCGGCTGGGTTACAGCAACCTGCGATTCGGTGGCGTCGAGCTGTTGCACAGCGTACGTACGGCACTGGTGCACCAATGGCAAATAGCCTGGCCAGCACCGCATTCCAGCTGCAGGCCGCTGGCCGGGCTGGAGGCAGACCTTCGCCGCTACCCCACCACCAGAGCCCTTGACGGCACTTACCGGGGGTTTTTGCTGTCATTGACGTGCGACGCAGCCGAGGACAGCGCGGCAGCACCCGCTACAGGCCAGCCTGGCGATTTTTTATCCGGCAACCCCTATGCCAGCTTGCCCCGCTTCAGCCTGCAGCTGCGCAGTGGCCAGGACCGTGCCGCCAGCAGCCAGCGTCCGGGCGGCAACAACGCTGCCACAGACCTGCGCACTGCCGCCTACGGGCGCTTGCAATTGCCGGGCGTACCAGAGCTTGACTGGGTGGCAGAATACAGCTGGGTGCGGCAGCAAGACAGCACCGGTTACAGTTCACTGCTTGGCAACAACGCCCTGCGCAAAAGCACCCGCCAGGTGGTGCGCCTGGAGCTGGCCCGCCAGTTGCCTGCCAGCGTACTTGGCGGGGCACGCTGGTTTGTCAGTGCAGAGCTAAGCCAGCAGTCCAGCAACCTGAATGCCTTTGCAGCCAAAGGCCGCTCTCTTAACAGCGGCTTGCGCTGGGATATTTTTTAAACAAGAGAAAACCCGGCTCCTGCAGCCTCATAAAGTGATGCTAAAAAGAGACGGTTCATATTGCTGGCCCGGCTGTGATCCGAATCACAACATGGTGATCAGCGCCTTGGCTATACTGTCCAACGATTTAGCGGCATTCTGTCTCTAATCAATCTTCAAACTGTTTACGGAGAAACTTTTAATGGCACTCACTGCTGTAGAACGCACAAACATCGTCAAGCTGACGGTCGCCCTGTACAACGCCGCACCTGGCGCATCAGGTCTGTCAGACTTCACCACCTTCTATGAGGCAAATGGTCGTAATCTGAACACGTTGGCACTCAACCTGACCAACAACAACGTTTTCAAGTCGTTAAACCCCAACACACAGATCGCCAGCGAGTTCGCAACATCTGTACTGTCTGTGTACGGCCTGCAGAACAACACAGATGCCATCGCGTTTGTGACATCCCGCTTCAACTCCGGTGTCAGCAAAGGCCAGATCGCTTTTGAATCCGCGCTTGCCGTCAACAACACCACCGCAACCCCCGGCGACTTTGCCAATGCACGTGCGATTCTGAACAACAAGACAATCGTTGCTGAAGACTACTCAGTCAGCCTGAGCGGTCAGTCTGTCAGCATTGGCGATTTGAAAGCTGTTGTATCTAACGTGACTGCTGATTCAGCATCAGTAAACGTTGTGAAATTGGCAAATTTCACTGCAGCATCGCAAAGCCTGAACTTGACGGTAGGACCAGACAATCTGGTAGGCACAGCCATTGACGATATCTTCACTTCCAATGTCGTTCAGAACTCCCTTGGCCAGCAGGTCAACACATTGGGTTCTGGTGACCTCCTCAAAGGTGGTGCTGGCAATGACACATTGAACGCCAAAATCACAGCAGGTGCATACATTGGTAATGCGCCACCCATGCCAATTCAGCCAGAAACCAACAGCATTGAGTTGATCAAGCTCCAAGCTGTCCGATCAGGCATCACGCTTGGTAATGCTACCGATACTCAGGTGTACGTCAATGCCAGAAGCATGCTCGGCGTTAACAAAATCGCCTCCAATTATTCTGATGCTGACCTGGTCGTTCTTAACCTGACAACGCTGGACAATGCTGGTGTTGCACGCCCTGTTTCTGCCCTGACTGTTGGCATGGAATACACCGGCAATGCAGACACCCGTTTTGGCGCGTCTGATTTGAGCGTTTTCTTTGACCAAGACTACCTCACCGCCAGCTCAACAAGTTCTAGCTCGATTGAGATCCGTATCGTTGACAACGTTGAACTCAAGACCAAAAACTTGCCATTGACTGCCTTTGAGGCTGTCAGTTTTTCTGTTGGCGGCCAACTCGTAGTAGTCGATGTCACACCTATCAACCGAGCCTTGACTGGCACAGCTGCATACAACGAGTTGGTAAATGCCATCAACGCCAGGCTCACTACATTGAACATCACCAATGTAACCGTGACTGCGCTGCCTCAACGCGACTCGATCTTTTCTGATGATGTGAGCGGTTTTGCACAAGGTACATTGGCAGGAAATTACACACCTATTTTGGTAAAAAGCACTGTTGTACCCCTTGCATTGGGTCAAGCTAAACTTGCTGCTACCACTTTGAACTTCAATGGTTTGAACACCCAGGTTCCCGCTTCTGCATCCCAAACTCAGCTGATCGCCATCAACGTTGACCTGGAAAAAGCTGGTTTGGCAGGCGACGGCGGCAACCTCATCATCGGTAGCATGAACAAGACGTCAACCAACGTTTTCAATGCAACCGAGACGAACACGCCCACCAAGTCAGGCATTGAACAGTTCAATTTGTCTGTCAAAGGCGATAACACCAAGTCCTCGTCATTGGCCAGTCTGCAGTCCACCAACAACAACCTCAAGTTTGTCACTGTAACAACCGATGCGGCATTTGCAACAGGCACCACGTTTGCAGGTCTGAAAATCGGCAACTCGCGTACTGGATCTGAAATTTCGGGTATCCGCCAGGCAGATGCCATCGGACTGAAAGTATCGGATCTGCCAAGTGCCAACAACCAGAACGCTCTGAAAGACGTGCAAACGTTTGATGCAACTGGCTTGAAAGGCGACTTGACCTTGTTTGCTGGTATCACAACTGAATCCGTTGCAAAGTACATGACGCTGACAGACGGCGCCCCAACCGGCCTGCCAACAGCGCCTGCGGCTGACAATGTGAATTTTATCTACACCGGTGGTTCAGGCAAGAACATCATCAATTTGGACATTGCAAGCGACAACCTGCGTGTTGCCGGCACCACCACCCGTGAAGATTTCAACTTAGTAATCAATGGTGGCGGCGCAGCTGGTAACCAGATCAGCACCCAAATTGGTGACGGTACTATCCCAGCTGGTTCCAACTGGTATAACAACAGCAAAATCAACGCCAACCTGACCATCAATGCAGGCGAAGGCGCTGACACCGTTCGTACCTTTGGTTCGGGTGACTTCATCATCAATGCAGGCGCTGGCAACGACACCATTTACGCAGACAACAGTGGCGCACAAAAAGCGGTGTATGTGTTCAACGCATTTGACGGCGACCCAGTTACTCCTGGTGTTCAGCTCAATGTAGCCAACTTGCTGTCACAGCCAGCCGCAACAGTACAAGCCGTTAACGCCAACCTCACAGTCACGTTCAAGGGCTTCAATGCAGTGCCGGTAAACATCAGCGGCAGCACCAGCGCAGGGGCCAACGTCAGCAGCTCCAACGCATTGGCCAACGTCACCATCAGTGATCTAAACGTCAACCAAGCCATCAAAGCTTCCATCAACTCGGACCCCGTGTTGAGCAAACTGCTGATCGCTCAGGACGGCCCAGGCCGTACGCTGGTTGTGACTTCATTGATTGACGGTGCGAATGTCTCGGGCGACCTGGGCATTGCATTCGGTGGCGCTGCATTGTCGGCCGCTCAAATTGCAGCTGTATCACCCACCAATACTTTGGTGACGTTCGGTAACGCAGCAGCTTCAAACCTGAATTTGCTGGATGGTTACGGTGGTTTCAATGGCGGTGCGAACAATCCTGCGCCATTTGCTACAGATGCTGCAAACAACAATGTGACCGGTAGAAACAGTACCGCCATTGCTGACAACATCATCACTCCGGGCACTGGCGATGACGTGGTTGTGCTGGGCACTGGTGTCTCAAGCAATGACATGGTCAACTACAGCGGCCTGGGTAATGGTCGTGACACCGTCGTGAACTTCAGCACATCCTCTACCGCAGCAGGCGGCCAGGACTACCTGAACTTCAAAGGCTATGGCGTCAACGGTGTACTGACAGGCACGGGCGGCATTAACGGCGCAATTGTTATCGGCACACTGGACCCAACCAAGGTTGGCACGTACATCAACTTGGTAGAAAGCGCAACCAATCCAGGTGAATACGCCATCAGTTATGTTGACTTGGGTGCGACCTCAGCATTGACAGACAACATTGTGGGTCAAAACATTGCAACTGTGGAC
>JBBRMH010000014.1:0-36458 GCA_038230935.1 Burkholderiales bacterium
CCCAGCACGTCCATCAGCAGCAGCACCGGCATCAAAATGGCAGCGGCCTGGGGCACGGTCACAGCCAGCGAAATGATGGGCACCGCCAGCGAACCAAAACCCGCACCAAAGCCACTTTTACTGATGCCCAGCAGCAGCACCGCAGGAATGGCAACCGCGTAGAAATACCCGTCGGTGATGATCGGGAAATTCATTGAAATACGGCTCTACCGCAGTCGCTGCCTGGGCCAGCAGCTATGTAAACAATAGCAAGCAAGCCGTCAAACCCGCTCAAGCACCAGCGCAATGCCCTGCCCCACGCCGATGCACATGGTACACAGCGCGTAACGGCCGCCTGTGCGGTGCAACTGGTTGATGGCGGTGGTGACCAGGCGCGCACCCGATGCACCCAGCGGGTGGCCCAGGGCAATCGCGCCGCCGTTAGGGTTGACGCGCGGGTCATCGTCTTGCAGGCCCAGCAGGCGCAGCACGGCCAGCCCCTGCGCGGCAAAGGCTTCGTTGAGTTCAATCACGTCCATCTGCGCCAGTGTCAACCCTGTCAGGGCCAGCACTTTTTGAGTGGCTGGTGCAGGGCCAATGCCCATGATGCGGGGCGCCACGCCAACGGTGGCCATGCCGACAACACGGGCGCGCGGCATCAAGCCATTTTTGGCAGCGCTGGCCTCATCAGCGAGCAACAAGGCGCAGGCCCCGTCGTTGACACCAGACGCATTGCCAGCGGTCACGCTGCCGTCCGGGCGCACGGCACCCTTGAGTCTGCTGAGGGCCTCCATGGAGGTTTCACGCGGGTGCTCGTCTTTGCTGACCACCACGGCATCGCCTTTTTTCTGGGGAATACTCACGGGCGTGATCTCGGCATCAAAGTACCCGGCCTTTTGCGCGGCCACGGCCTTGAGCTGGCTGCTAAGGGCCATCTTGTCCTGGTCTTCGCGGCTGATGTTGAACTCGGCGGCCACGTTCTCGGCGGTCTCGGGCATGGCGTCCACACCGTATTTTTCTTTCATCAGTTTGTTGACGAAGCGCCAGCCGATGGTGGTGTCGTACATCTGCGCTGCACGGCTGAACGCGCTCTCGGCCTTGCCCATGACAAACGGCGCACGGCTCATGCTCTCTACACCGCCTGCAATCATCATGCGGGCCTCCCCGGACTTGATGGCGCGCGCTGCAGTGCCAATGGCGTCCATACCCGAGCCGCACAGCCGGTTGATGGTGGCACCGGGCAGCTCCAGCGGCAGGCCCGCCAGCAACGTAGCCATGTGCGCGACATTGCGGTTGTCTTCACCGGCCTGGTTGACACAGCCATAAATCACATCGGTCACGGCCAGCCAGTCAACGCTGGGGTTGCGCGCCATCAGGGCCTTGAGCGGCACGGCACCCAGGTCATCGGTGCGCACACTGCTGAGCGAGCCACCATAACGCCCGAAAGGGGTGCGGATGGCATCGCAAATAAAGGCTTGGGTCAGGGCTGGGCTGGTCATGGTGTTTCTTCAATAGAGTCAAGGGGTAAGAGGTGCGGGCTCAGGATAGCTCCTGCGCAGGCTGCTGTGCGGGCGTTTGTGTTGATCGATTTCAAGTCTTTGACCCATGTTAAAACAAAGGTCCGTGGAGCTGGGCGACAGGACGACGCCCGCTAGCCATCAGTGGCTTTTACCCGGCCATTTACCGGACAAACACTGCGTGATACGCTTAGCCCATGTTCACACCCTCGCAAGCTGATGTTCGCCGATTTTTTTGTGCTGTTTATGCCAAAGCCCAGACCAGTCAACCCCTGGAAGCTATTGAAACCATAGCAAGTCAGTGGCTGGCAGAGCACCCTGAATACCATCCGGATTTTGCTGACAGCGCCCTGGCACTGGAGAAAATGTACGACGTGGAGGGTGGCAAAACCAACCCGTTTTTGCACCTCTCAATGCATTTATCGATCAGCGAGCAATGCTCGATTGACCAGCCACGCGGCATTCGCCAGGCGGTCGAGTTGCTCACCGCCAAACGCAACTCCCTGCACGACGCGCATCATGAGGCGATGGACTGCCTGGGCCAGATGGTCTGGGAAAGCCAGCGCGCAGGCCGACCGCCTGACGGTGCCGCCTATATTGCCTGCGTTCAGCGGCACGCCACGCGCGATTGAGCAGGACTAATTCAATCAAAAAACCGCTGGCAACGGTTGTATGGGGAAAGACGAGAAAAGTAGGCGTAACGTGAGGGGCTTCATGTCTTATGCAAGCAGTGGCCGCAGGACTGGCTTTGCCAGACCGCAGGCGCAGCGGCCCCCTCGGGGGGCAGAGAGCTACACGCAGTGAGCGAGCGTGGGGGCCAATCTAGCGAAAACGGCTTTGCGACACGGTTTTCAGCTCGCCATCGACGGACGAGATGTAACCCGCCAGTGCCTTGAGTTCAGCATTCGTGTACTGCTTGGCCATGCCGGCCATGATGGCGTTGCCACGACCGACTTTGGGATTGTTGTCAATCTTGTAAGCCTTCAGAGCCACAAACAGATAGTCTGCGTGCTGGCCTGCCAGCTTGGGGTAAGACGGGTCAATCGGCTTGCTGAAATTGGCACCATGGCAGGAGGCGCAATTGGCTTTACCCAGCAACGCCTGAACTTCAGTGCCCGGCTCACTGGTGGGTTTTGCTGGCAACTCGAACCCTGCCACTACGCCACTGGCGCTGTAATAAGCTGCCAGATCGGCAATATCCTGCTCCGTCAAGGTTTCTGCAATGCCGCGCATGCTCGGGTGCTTGCGCTCGCCCTTTTTGTAAGCCGTCAGGGCTGAGGCGAGGTACTTGGCGTTTTGCCCGGAGATCATCGGCACTTTATAGACTTCAGGAAAGCTGTTCTGATAGCTCTTGATGCCATGGCAGCCGATGCACATGGAATTTTTCGTCTCACCCGCTTTGGCGTCACCCTTGAGGTCTTCGGCCTGGGCCATAGTCGTGACGGTCATCGTCACGAATGAGACAGCGACAGCGAATATCGTGGGGAACAGCTTGATCATTTTGCGCGCACAATTAGATGGAAAGTCAGATGGAAAGCAGTCTTGCGACCAGCTTCTGATTATATCTGTGCCGTTACCCCGAACCTGAGCTGTGCCCGCAATGACCGTCGGCACCATGCCCAGCGCGACTCCCCTATTTTCCTTCGACCCTAAAAACCGACTCCAGAACATGAAATTTCAAGGCTCCAAAAACTACGTCGCCACCCAAGATTTGATGCTGGCCGTCAACGCCGCTGCCACCCTGAAAAAACCTTTGCTGGTCAAGGGCGAGCCGGGCACCGGCAAAACCATGCTGGCCGAAGAAGTCGCTGCGGCGCTGAATTTGCCGCTGCTGCAGTGGCACATCAAGTCCACCACCAAAGCGCAGCAGGGCCTGTATGAATACGACGCGGTCTCGCGCCTGCGCGACTCGCAGCTGGGCACGCTCGATGGTGGCGAAAAGGTCAAGGATATTCACAATTACATCGTCAAGGGCGTGCTGTGGCAAGCTTTCATGTCTGACACGCCGGTGGCGCTCCTGATTGATGAAATCGACAAGGCCGACATTGAGTTTCCCAACGACTTGCTGCGTGAAATCGACCGCATGGAGTTTTATGTTTACGAGACGCGCGAACTCATCCGGGCCAAACACCGGCCGCTGGTGTTCATCACGTCCAACAATGAAAAAGAGCTGCCTGACGCGTTTTTGCGTCGCTGCTTTTTTCACTACATCAAGTTCCCGGACGCAGGCACCATGCGCCAAATCGTGGATGTGCATTTCCCGGACTTGAAAAAAGAGCTGCTGGCCGCTGCCATGAAAACGTTTTACGACGTGCGCAATCTGCCCGGCCTGAAAAAGAAACCCTCGACCAGCGAACTGCTGGACTGGCTCAAACTGCTGGTAGCTGAAGATATTCCCCTGGAAGCCCTGCAAAGCAAAGACGACAAGGTCGCCGTGCCGCCCCTGGTCGGTGCGCTGCTTAAAAACGAACAGGATGTGAGCCTGTTTGAAAAACTGGTGTTCATGCAGCGCAACAACCGTTGAAAATAGTCCCATGAACCAGAAATCAATGCTTGTTGAAGGCCTGTCGGACGCATTTGGCTTTGTAGCCGGGGCGCTGCTGGGCTTTGGCGTGGGCCACTTGCTGGGGCTGAATATTTTTGATCCCGGTTACAGCAACAGCAGCATTTTTGGCATTGTTCTGGTCGGACTCGGTGGTGGTGGAGGTTTGCAGGCGGCGCGCCGCTGGAGAAACCGTACAAAACCCGGCACACGCCCAGGAGACCCTTGAGCATGGCTTATGTAGAACCCGTCACGCTGCAGGATGGCCGTATTGCGCTGGTGCCGCTCACGCTCGACCACCAGGCCGGGCTGCAGGCAGCCGCCAGCGACGGCGACCTGTGGAAGCTGCGCGTTACCTCGGTACCCGCACCGCACGAAGTCAGGGCTTATATTGAAACGGCGCTGCAGACTGACAACCGCTTTGCCTTTGCCGTGCTCGATGCAGCCACGGGCAAGGTGCTGGGCTCCAGCAGTTACCACGACGTCCTGCCTGCGGTCAAACGCGTGGAAATCGGCTACACCTGGTATGCCGCCAGCTGCCAGCGCACCCACGTCAACACCACCACCAAACTGCTGCTGCTCACGCATGCCTTTGAAACCCTGGGCTGCAGTGTGGTGGGCTGGCGAACCGACAATTTCAACTTCGCCTCACAAAAAGCCATACTGCGCCTCGGTGCCCAGAAAGACGGCGTTATACGCGGCCACGCGATGCGGCGCGACGGCACGGTTCGCGACACCGTCATGTACAGCATGCGCTCGGGTGAGTGGGCTGAAGCGAAAGCGCAGCTGCTGTATTTGCTGGCCAGGCAGCGACCGTAACCATATACAATTTGTATATCAAAAATACACCAGGAGACGGGTTATGGCTACAACTACCGCTGCAGTTTTTATGTCTGGTAACAGCCAGGCGGTGAGGCTGCCAAAGGAGTTTCAGTTGCGCTCCAAGCGTGTGTCGATTTTCAGACGTGGAAACGAGATTGTTTTGCGAGAAAATCCGATGCTGGTCAAGGACGTGATTGGTCACCTTGCGTTGATTGACGGCATGCCGGAGGACATCGAAGACCACATGCCAGGAGATGCGCCCAGCATGGATGGCGTGCGATGACACGTTATTTGCTTGATAGCAATATCTGGATTTATGCGATGAACGGTCGCCACCCCCATGTGCGGCAGACTCTCGAATCGCTGCCACTCGACAAAGTTTATTTGTCAGATATTGTGTTGGGCGAACTCGCATTCGGCTGGGAAAACAGCGCCAAGCCTGCAGCGACCAAACGCAAGGTAGAACAGTTTTTAATGCATTTTCCGCGCCTTGATACAGACGAAGCAACAGCCAGGGTCTATGGGCAATTACGGCAAACACTTCAATCGCGCAGCACACCAATTGGCATGAACGACTTCTGGATAGCCGCACAGGCTCTGCATCACAAAATGATTCTGGTGACGCACAACACGCGAGAGTTTGCACGGGTTGAGGGCTTGAAGCTGGAGAACTGGGTGAGTGCATGACGACGAATCAAAAAAGTCTGCCGAGCCCAGCGCCTGAGGCCCATTTGCTCTCCAGGCTGCCAGTTATTGCGGGCGGTTCAGCACTCGTACTGATCGCAGGTTATGCAGCAGTGTTTGGCGGTTTGCCGTTCGATCAAAACCCCAGTGCCTGGGGGTCTTTTGGCGATGACATGGGCGGATTACTCAACCCGCTGATTTCCCTGTTCACTCTCGCAGTAGCCGTGAAAGTATGGCAACTCCAAAAAACGGAATCAACAGAAACCCGCAATGCGCTCGAAGAGCCACTAAAGACTGCAGAACAGCAGCGTGCAGAAGCCAGATTTTTTGATTTGTGCACCGTTTTTATGGTCTTGAGACAAGCGCAAACGACTTTAGGCGAAGCGCATCACTATCGGTATGTCAGTATGAGTCGCGTCGGAGCGGTTCAGGTGCCGACTTTTTGCGTTCCGTTGCGCAAGCGCTAGAAATGCTGGCACACGATCGGCAGCGATTTCAACAAACTCGTAAACCCTTTCGCTGGGTCAAGCCGCACAAGTCTCCTGACGCGTTGCATTTCAGTGCCAACGTTGGCAATGTCTCTATCGCTGCCTCGCTGCACTTCCAGTAAAACCCAACTCATTGGCCCGGAATCTGACCATGCTTATAGACTTCTTCTACACCCTGCGCTCCGCCAAACTGCCGGTCTCCGTCAAAGAGTATTTGATGCTGCTTGAAGCCTTGCAGGCGGGCGTCGTCGGCCCGAACAGCGGTACACCGGATGACGAAGAAGGCGCGTACAAGATTGACGACTTCTACTACCTGAGCCGCACGATTCTGGTCAAGGACGAAAAGCATTACGACAAGTTTGACCGGGCCTTTGCCAGCTACTTCAAGGGCGTGGAGATGGTGGCGGACTTCACCAAAGACATTCCGCTGGAATGGTTGCGCAAAAACCTCGAACTCGAACTGACCCCGGAAGACAGGGCAAAAATAGAAAAAATGGGCTGGGACGAGCTCATGGAGACTTTAAAGAAACGGTTTGAAGAACAAAAAGAGCGCCATGAAGGCGGCAGCAAGTGGATAGGCACCGGCGGCACCTCGCCTTTTGGGGCCAACGGTTTTAACCCGCAGGGCATCCGCATCGGCCAGGAAAAAAGCCGCAACAAAAGTGCCGTGAAAGTCTGGGACCAGCGCGCTTACAAAGACTACGACGACACGCAAGAGCTGGGCACGCGCAACATCAAGGTGGCGTTGCGTCGCTTGCGCAAGTTTGCCCGCCTTGGAAATGTTGAAGAGCTGGATTTGGCCGATACCATCCATTCCACAGCCGCCAATGCAGGCTGGCTGGATATCAAGATGATTCCCGAGCGCCATAACAACGTGAAAGTGCTGTTGCTCATGGATGTGGGCGGCACCATGGACGAGCACATTGGCCGGGTTGAAGAGATGTTTTCAGCCGTCAAGTCCGAGTTCAAGCACCTGGAGTTTTACTACTTTCACAACTGCGTCTATGACTTCATGTGGAAGAACAACCGCCGCCGCTTCAGCGAAAAGTTTGCCACCTGGGACATCATCCGCAAGTACAACAAAGACTACAAGCTGATCTTTGTGGGCGACGCCACCATGAGCCCATATGAGATTTTGCAACCGGGTGGCAGTGTGGAGTACAACAATGAAGAAGCGGGGGCCGAGTGGATGCAGCGGCTGACCAACGCCTTCCCGAAATTTGCCTGGATCAACCCTGAGCCGCAAGGTGTCTGGCAATACCGGCAAAGCATCAGCGTGATGCAGCAGCTGCTCAACCAGCGCATGTACCCGCTGACCCTCAAGGGACTCGAAGACGCCATGCGGCTTTTGTCGAAATAGTCTGACAAGTTCCCGCGAAAGCCTCCATTAAACTCTGCCCGGTGACGCACCGGAGCCAACCCATCATCCAGACCAGCCAGACCAACGCCTGGCCCAAGCCAGCTCAAAGCGGTCAGGCGCGCACGCGTACGACGCTGGGCTGTATGTCATTGGTGTTCGGCCTGGCAGCAATGGCCCTGCCTCCCCTGGCCCTGTCGCAAACTGCTATATCGCCACCGCTAACGGCACCGGCACCATTGCCACCCCAGCTACCCTTGCAGCCCGCCGGAGCGTCTGTGCTGGTGTCTCCCCTGCCCCCTTCAGGCACCCAGCAAACCGCGCCTTTGGCTGTACAGCCCCCGCAACAACCCGTGCCAGACGTGCCAAAAGGTGCGGTCGGGCCAGCCACCAGTGAGCCTGAAGTTGCCGCCTTTGACATCAGCGTGCGCACGCCGCCCGCTTTTGCCGATGTGAAAGAACTGCTTGAAAAGCACCTGGAACTGCAGCGCTACCGCGCCGTGACCGACCTGGACGATAACGAACTGGCCCGACTGATCGTGCTGGCCGACCGCAATGTGCGCAACCTGGTGGGCACGCTGGGTTATTTCAACCCGACGGTCCGCATCACGCGGGAAGCCAGCAACAGCAACGGCACAAGTGGCACCAACGACCAGCGACCAACCATTGTGGTTGCAGTCGAGCCCAGCGAAGCGACCCTGACGAAAAATGTGAGCGTCCAGTTTTCAGGCGCGATTGCCGAGTCTGATGCGCCGGGTGTGGTCGCTCAGCGCCAGGGCATTGAGCGCAACTGGCAACTGCCTGCTGGCCAGCGCTTCACACAGGACAACTGGGACAGCGCCAAAAACCAGGCCCTGCGCCAGCTGACAGCACGCCGCTACCCGGCGGGCAAACTGGCCAGCAGCCTGGCGGACATTGACCCGGCTGACCAAAGCGCCCGACTGTCGGTAACGCTCGAATCAGGGCCGCTTTACCGGTTAGGCAACATCGAGGTGGCTGGTGTTCAGCGTTACAACCCGGTGCTGGTACCGCGTCTGGCCCGCTTGTCGCGCGGTGCCATCTACGACCAGAAGGAACTGGTCGATGCGCAGCAACGTATTGCATCCAGCGGCTATTTTGACTCTGCCTATGTGTTTGTTGACCCCACGCCTGAAACAGGCACGGTGGACCCACTGGCCCTGCCGGTGCAGGTGCAGGTGCGCGAGGCTAAATTGCAAAAAATCATTCTGGGCGTGGGCATCACCACAGACAGCGGCCCGCGCGCCTCGCTGGAGCACACCCACAACCGCGTGCCTGGCACCGACTGGCGCGCCGTGACCAAGCTGCAGCTGGAGAGAAAGTCGCCATTTGCCCAGACCGAATGGACTTCTTTGCCCGATGAGGCCAACTGGCGCTGGACGGGTTTGGCCCGCACTGAGCGGCTCAATGACGGCGCGCTGATCACCCGGGGCCAGCAGCTGCGTTTTGGCCGCATCCAGTCGGGCGACCATATCGACCGCAACATTTACCTGCAGTACAACCGGGCGCAGGTCTATGGTGCGGGTGCGGTGGGCAGTGCTGCTGCAGACACCGGCGATGGCTCCACCCTGAGCGCCAATTACATCTGGACGGGCCGTTATTTCAACAGCCTGCCTTTTCCCGCAAGCGGCTACGGTATCGGGCTGGAGCTGGGCGGCGGCACCACCCTGGGAGCGCAGCGCCAGCCTTATGTGCGCACCGTCGGGCGCTGGCTGGGCATCCATTCCCTGGCTGAAGGCCGTATCGCCATGCGTGCTGAAGCCGGTGCGGTGCTGGCCAAAGACACCGCCCGCATTCCTGCCACCGAGCTGTTTCGTACCGGCGGCGACACATCGGTACGCGGCTATGGCCTGCGTGAAATTGGCATTCCGCTGGCCGGCAAGCATGGCGTTGTCGGCCCTGGCCATTACCTGGGCGTCGCGAGCGTCGAGTGGCAACGGCCGATTCGCGGCAGCAATGGCCTGCTGACCGAGTTTGAAAACACCTTTTTTATCGACGCAGGTGGCGTGGCAGACAAGGTCAGGGATGTGCGCCCTTCAGTGGGCATAGGCACTGGCATACGCTGGAAAAGCCCGATAGGCCCGTTGCAGATTGATCTGGCTTACGGCGTCAAGGCGCGGCAGCTTCGCCTGCACACCAGCGTGGGTTTTGTATTTTGATGAGTACGCCGACTCCGGGTTCTGATGAGGGTGCCCCCCTGTCCGTCGCACCTTCAGCAAAACGCGCCCAGCCCAGCCGGTTTAAACAGGGTTTTAAGGCTCTGGCGTACGTTTTATCTGGGCTGATAGCTATTATTTTTATAGCAGTTGCCGCCTTGTGGTGGTGGGCAGGCACGGACACCTCGCTGGCGCAAGCTGTGCGTCTGGGACAGACCTGCTGCGGTCGGCCCCTGCAAGCGCTGACACTTGAGCAAGCCAGCGGTTCGCTGCGTGCAGGCGGCAGTATTGGGCGTGCCGTTTGGCAGCAGGACGGCTTGACGGTGGAAGCGCGCGGCATCTCGCTGGCCTGGCAAGTCTGGGCATTGCTGGACGGCAAACTCCAGCTGGACCATCTGACGGTTGACAGCGTGCAGATCACCGACCAGCGCCCGCCAGCCGCTACCCCATCCACCGGCCCGCCTGACGCGCTGCGCCTGCCCATACAGATCGCACTCGACAAGTTTTCAATAGGCACGCTGGGCTGGGCCGGGCCTGCCGAAGGGTCTGCGTTGTCTGCAACCGCTCTGGCAGGCCGCTATGACTTTGACGGCGCACGGCATGCCTTGAGCTTGACCCGTGCCCAGGTTGCCAGCGGCCAGTACAGCGGCAGCGCGACACTGACAGCCGACAGCCCGTTGACCTTGAAGGCAAATTTAAAGGGCGCATTGAGCGTGGTGATGCCAGCAGGCAGCAGCGACGCGGGCAAACAGGCAGCGCCGCCCGCGCCTTTGGCGTTGACGTTTGAGGCCACCGCTGCCGGGGCTTTGCGCACACTCCAGGTCAACGCCGCTTTACAGCTGGCCACAGGCACAGACCAGCCCCGCCAGCCCCGTGCAAAGCTGGTAGCGACTGTCACCCCTTGGGCAGCGCAGCCTTTCTCAAACCTTGACGCTGATTTCAAGGACCTGGATGTTGCCGCCTTTTTGGCAACTGCACCGCACACGTTGCTGACGGGTCGGGCCAGCGTGCAGCCGCTTCAAACCATGGCCGGCAACGCAACCACAGCAAAAGCCGGGGATGTGCAGGCGCAACTGCAGCTGACCAACGGCCTGGCAGGCCCACTCGACCAGCAACGGTTGCCGCTTGAAAAGCTCGATGCAACAGGGCAATGGCAGCAAGGAAAGGGCGTGTTGCAAACGCTCAAGGCACTGGTTGCCGGAGGTGAGCTGGTTGCCAGCGGGGAGTGGGCCAAAACGGGTGCAAATGCCGCTGACGCATCCAGCGCAGTCGGCCAGCCCCTGGCGCTTGCACTACCGTCTGTTGCAACGCAAGCCCAGACCCAGGCCTGGAAGCTGCAGGCCACGCTTAAAAATATCAACCCGGCCAAACTGCACAGCCAGCTCGCCGCACTGCCACTCGATGGTCAGGCAGCGGTGCAAAGCCAGGGCCAGGCCATTGGCTTTGATGCCAGCGTGGCAGCGTCAAAATCCACTACGCCCTCAGCAGGCAAAGCGCTGGCAGCGTCCACTGATGACGTGTTGCGACAACTGCGCCAGCTTCGCCTGCAAAGCGCCAGTGCCACCGGTAGCTGGCTCAGCGCACCGCAAGGCGCTACGCTGGTGTTATCGACCCTGAGCGTACGCAGCGACGACGCTGAACTGGGCGGCCAGTTTCAGGCCCGGTTTGACCAGCGCAACGCAGCACAAAGCGGCAAAGGCAAGTTGCAATTCACCGCCCCGGGTATGGACGCCACACTGGACGGTGAGATCAGCCAGACCAGCGGCGCAGGCGAGGTCAGCGTCAACGGCAAAGATGCCGCAAAAGCTTTGCGCTGGCTGCAAAAAATTCCAGGAGTACCTGCACAGCTTCAAAGCGCCACAGCCACTGGCAGCGCTGCCCTCACGGCGCGCTGGCAGGGCGGCTGGCAAGACCCGACCCTGCAGGCCCAGCTCGCCATGCCTTCGCTGGATTGGCGCATGGCGCCCGGTGTTGCGGCTATACCCGCAACTAGCACCACAACCGCTTCAACTTCAACACCACCGGCTTCAAACGCGCCTGCCCTGAAATTTCGGGCTGTTCAGGCCACGTTGTCAGGCCGTCTGAGTCAGGCACAGATCAGCGCGGAAGGCCGACTGGAGTCTGGCGAACAACGCTTGTCACTGCAATTGGCGATGGACGCAGGCCGCAAAAATACGCCAGCACCCAGTGTGCCAAGCTGGCAAGGTGTGCTCAAGCAGCTCAAACTTAGCGTTCAAGACCCGGCCCTGGGCAACGGTGCCTGGCAGTTGGCCACCCGCAGCCCGACTGCCTTCAAATGGACACCCGCCACCGCTGTGCCGAGCGGGACAGACTCAACCGCTGGCAAGGCCAAAAGCAGCGGTCAGAGTGGCCTTTTTGAAGCCAGCGCCGGTGACGCTGTGTTGACCGCACCAGCCATCACCATCGCGCCCACCGCCATCACAACCCTCTCACCAACCAGCTCAGCGACCAGCTCAGCGACCAGTTCAGCGTCTCAGACAAGTGCATCCACCGCCCTGCTTTCCTGGCAGCCGGTGCGCTGGCAGCCCAGTGAGTTCACCACCGCTGGCAAACTCACCGGCCTGCCCATGGCCTGGCTGAGCTTGCTGGCAGGCCCGCAAATGGCCAGCATGGGCCTGTCAGGCAATCTGGTGTTTGACGCAGACTGGGACGCCAGACTGACCGATACCTTGAGCCTCAAAGCCAGCCTGGCGCGCAGCAGTGGCGACATCACGTTGCAGGCTGAAGCCGCCCAGGTCGGCGCTGCACGCATCGCCGCAGGCATCAAACAGGCGCGCCTGAGCCTGGAGAGCATGGGCGACGCCGTGACACTGGCCCTGCGCTGGGACAGCGAGCGCGCAGGCAGTGCTGACGGTCAGCTCAAAACCATCTTGAAGCGCGCAAACGCTGCAGGACCAGACACTGGCGATATCGCGCTGGGCGGCTGGGTGTTGCCCCTGAATGCGCCTTTGACCGGGCAGCTGCGCGCCCGGTTGCCGCGCATCGGCGTGTGGTCTGCACTGGCCCCGCCGGGCTGGCGGGTTCGCGGATCACTGGGGGCCAACATCGACATTTCAGGCACCCGCGCCGCGCCGCAGCTCAAGGGTGAGCTGCAGGCCAACGACCTGGCGCTGCGCTCGGTGGTCGATGGTGTTGAATTTGGCAATGGGCGGCTGCGCGCGCAACTCGATGGCACGCGCATGGTGATCCAGGAGTTCACGCTGCAAGGCGCAGGTCCCAAGGGTGCGGGCGGCACACTCACTGCACAGGGCGAGGTACGCTGGCAAGATGGCCAGCCGCGCGTAGCCATGACTGCCAGGCTTGATCGCCTGCGCGCCAGTATCCGTACCGACCGGCAGATCACGCTGTCAGGTGACTTGCAGGCCAGCCTGGAGGAAAAGCTGACCCAGTTCGGCGGCACCCTGAAAGTTGACCAGGCCCGCATCGTGCTGCCAGAAGAAAGCACGCCCACCCTGGGTGACGATGTGGTGGTGCGCAGCCCGGCGGGCAGCACACGCGGATCGGTACCTGAGGTCAAGGTGTCCAAGGCGCAAGTTGCCCCGGCAAAGCAGACCCGGCCATTGCTCAGGCTCAATGTGGCACTCGATATGGGCGAAGACTTTCGCGTACAGGGCAAGGGCATCGACACGCTGGTGCGCGGCACGCTGAGTCTGACTGGCGAGTCACTGACAGAGCCGCGCCTGGTAGGCACGCTCAACACCTTTGGCGGCCAGTACAAAGCCTACGGCCAGCGGCTGGATGTAGAGCGTGGCCTGCTGCGCTTTACGGGTGCTGTTGACAACCCGACACTCGATATTCTGGCGATTCGCCCCAATCTTTCGCAACGTGTGGGTGTGCAAATTCTGGGTACCGCGCTGCTGCCCCGCGTGCGCCTGTATTCGGAGCCGGAGTTGCCCGATGCTGAAAAGCTCTCATGGCTGGTGCTGGGCCAGCCATCGAGTGCTGGCGGTGGAGAAGCCGCCCTGTTGCAGCAGGCCGCCCTGGCGCTGTTTGGCAACAAGGCGGGTGGCATGTCGGGCGGTCTGGCCGCCTCACTCGGGCTGGATGACTTGTCGTTTCGCGGTGCCTCCACCAACGCCGACGGAACCACCAGCCAGAGCGCTGTCACGCTGGGCAAACGCTTCTCACGCAACTTCTACGCGTCGTATGAACGCACGGTGTCGGGCGCTTTGGGTACGCTGTATATTTTCTATGACCTGTCCAAACGCTTTACCATTCGCGCCCAGGCTGGCCAGCAAAGCGCGGTTGATCTGATCTTTACAGTGCCGTATGACTGACTGGCCAGCGCATACAATCCAGCTCTCCTCGCAGCTATCGCCGGGGATGTAAAAGCTGCCGCCATAGTTCAATGGATAGAACGAGTGCCTCCTAAGCGCTAGATACAGGTTCGATTCCTGTTGGTGGTACCACTTGATAGACTCACACCGTCTCAAACCATATCAAAACCCGCGTAGTCTATAGCTACAGCGGGTTTTTTCTTGTCTCACGTCATCTCACGGGGTAACATGCCATGTCGGTATTTTGTCGGTACTTTTGTCGGTATCTGCACTTTCTCAAAACTGAGATACCGCCAACGGCGGCAAACACGGCACTTGCAGACACATTCGTCAAGAAGGTCAAGCCCACAGGTATCTGGCAAGTCCGGGAATACTATTAAATTGATAGCTGCCAGCGCATGTATTTCCTGCCCTGAGGCCCTTTTTCGTCATAAAAAAAGCGCCCGAAGGCGCTTTTTGGCAAAAGGTGATGCAAATTACTTCGACACGACCCGAACCATCTCCAGGCACTTGTTGGAATAGCCCCACTCGTTGTCATACCAGGCCACGATTTTGACGAAGGTGCTGTCGAGCGCGATGCTCGCATCCGCGTCAAAAACCGAGGTACGGGTGTCACCACGGAAGTCGGTGGCCACCACTTTGTCTTCCGTGTAGCCCAGCACGCCCTTGAGCGCGCCTTCGCTCTGCGCCTTCATTTCGGCGCAAATCTCGGCCATGGTGGCGGGGCTGCTCAGCTCGCAGGTCAGGTCAACCACTGACACGTCTGATGTGGGTACGCGAAAAGACATGCCGGTGAGCTTTTTGTTCAGCTCGGGAATCACCACACCCACGGCCTTGGCAGCGCCGGTGGACGACGGAATGATGTTCTCGAGAATGCCTCGGCCACCGCGCCAGTCTTTATTGCTCGGGCCATCAACGGTTTTTTGGGTGGCAGTGGCGGCGTGTACCGTCGTCATCAGGCCGCGCTTGATGCCCCATTTGTCGTTGAGTACCTTGGCCACCGGGGCCAGGCAGTTGGTGGTGCAGCTGGCGTTGCTGATGATGGCCTGGCCAGCGTAAGTTTTGTCGTTCACGCCGAAGACAAACATCGGTGTGTCGTCTTTGGAGGGGGCCGAAAAAATGACTTTTTTGGCACCTGCTGACAGATGCTTTTCGCCTGCTGCCTTGTCGAGGAAAAGGCCGGTGGCCTCCAGCACGATGTCGGCGCCAATCTCACCCCATTTCAAAGCCGCCGGGTCACGCTCCTGGCTCAGGCGAATTTTTTTGCCGTTGACGATGAGCGTGTTGCCTTCCACACTGACGTCGCCCTTGAAGCGGCCATGCACCGAGTCGTACTGCAGCATGTAGGCCAGGTAGTGGGGCTCCAGCAGGTCGTTGATGGCCACGATTTCAATGTCGCTGAAGTTCTGCACGGCCGAGCGAAGGACGTTGCGGCCAATGCGACCAAAACCGTTGATGCCTACTTTGATTGTCATGGGGAGTCCAAAAAAGTTTGTAGTGAGCGTGTGCTGCCCGAACCACCCGTTGGCGTGAATCAGCACGACCTTTGCATTATAACTTGATATGATCGGCGATATGACTTTGCCCAAGCCAGCCGTGAAACCAGTGATTGAAGTGCCACGCGCCGTGCTTGACACCAACGTATTGGTCGCAGCGGCTCGCAGCAGCCTGGGGGCATCGTTTGCGTTGTTGCAGGCATTGCGCGCGCGCCGATTTGTAGCGCTGGTGTCTGTGCCTTTGATGCTGGAATACCAGGCCGTTTTATTACGCCCGGAACAATGGGCGGCTGCCAGCCGCACCGCCGATTCAGTGGTCAAATTTCTGGATGCTTTTTGTTTGCTGGCCACGCCCGTGCATCTGCACTACCTTTGGCGGCCCCAAACCCGCGACCCAGCCGATGAGATGGTGCTGGAGACCGCGCTCAATGGCGGCGCGCATGCGCTGGTCACCTTGAATGAACGCGACTTTGCCGTAGCTGCTGCCAACTTCAGGTTGAAGCTGCAAAAACCTGGTGAGTTCTTGCGCTCAATCGCTTAGCTTTTTTATCAACAAAAGGAACAACCATGGCCAACTATGCACTGCGCGTGCCTGAATCGCTGCTTAACTACGCCCGGCAAGTCGCGGGTGAAGAAAGCGTTTCAATGAACCAGTTTTTTGTAACGGCGATTGCTGAAAAGGTATCAGCCCTGAAAACGCAGGCTTACTTCAAGGAACGCCTCGCCAGAGGTGACCTGAAAGACTTTGACGACTGGCTCAGCAGAAGCCCAGACGCCCCGCCCGTTGCGGGGGACGAGCTGGTTTGACAATGAAAACTACAAACTACGCGAGTCCAGGTACAGAGTGTCCGGGTCAAAATCGATACCGCCTGGCCAGGCGACTGTACCGTGGTCAACTTTGGCCCTCATGAAATAGGCAGGGTCTTTCAGTCGCTCAAAGACGGGGAAGTGAACGAATGGTGAAACATCAAACGTCGCGCGGCGTCCGTCCCTGAAATCCAGTTGCAACATGAGGTTCGGCATGGCCACAACGCTGCTGACGCGCGGATTCATCGCAGAGGCTCCACCCGCTCGACGGGCTGACCACTGACCGCCAGCGACCAGTCAGCAATCAACTCTTCGCGGCGCAGTTCAATCCATGCCTGTACGAGCCGTGTTTGCTTCAAAGGAAATTTTCCATCCATCAAATCAGCCGTATCGATTGCAAATACGCCCTCATGCCCCTGATACATGGCGTGAATGTGCGGGGTGTGGTGCTGACGGGTGTCCATGAAGTACATGTATATCAAGACACCGTAAAAAGGACGAGATAAGCGGCATGGAAACTATGCCCATTATTTTTTCAGCACCTTACGCACCGTATCCGCCACATTCTCAGGCGTGAATCCAAAATGCTTGAACAGCACCGGCGCGGGTGCTGACTCGCCATAGGTGTCGATGCCGACGACTGCAGCGCAGCCGTATTTCCACCAGCCATCACTCACACCCATCTCGACCGCGATGCGTGGAATACCTTCGGGCAGCACTTCAGACTTATAAGCTGCCTTTTGTGTATCAAATGTCGTGGTGCTCGGCATGGATACTACCCGGACTGCTATTTTAAAAGTAGCAAGCAGTTCTTGCGCCTTGAGTGCCAACTGCACTTCAGAGCCGGTCGCAATGATGATGGCCTGCATCTTTTTCTTCAAACCCACTTCCGCAGGCTCAGACAGCACGTAAGCACCCTTGCTGATCTGGCCGAGGTCGTCCTTGGGGGCGTAAGGCAGGTTCTGGCGGCTCAGCAGCAGGGCCGTGGGTTGGGTCTTGTTTTGCAGCGCTACTGCCCAGGCCACTGCCGTTTCAGCGGTATCGCCCGGACGCCACACGTCCAGGTTGGGAATCAGGCGCAGGCTGGCTGCGTGCTCTATCGACTGGTGTGTGGGGCCGTCTTCGCCCAGGCCAATCGAATCGTGTGTGAACACATGCACCACGCGCAGCTTCATGAGGGCGGCCATGCGGATGGCGTTGCGGCTGTAGTCGCTGAACGTCAAAAACGTGCCACCGTAAGGGATGTAGCCACCATGCAGCGCGATGCCGTTCATGATGGCGGCCATGCCGAACTCGCGCACGCCGTAGTTGATGTGGCGGCCACCGGCGCTCACGCCGTCAGCATTGGCCGTGAGCACGACTTCACCGTTCATGTCAAAACGCAGGTTAGGCGTAGATTTGGTGTTGGTCAGGTTCGAGCCCGTCAAGTCGGCTGAGCCGCCCAGCATTTCTGGCAGGCCGGCGGTAAAGGCTTCCAGCGCCAGCTGCGACGCCTTGCGTGAGGCCACGGTCTCAGCATTGGTGTGCGCGCCAATGACGGTATCGACCGCCAGCTGGGCAAAGCGCTTGGGCAAGTCGCCCTTCATGCGGCGCGTCAGTTCAGCGGCGAGCTCGGGGTGTGCGGCTTTGTAGGCCGCAAATTTGACGTCCCATGCGGCCTCAAGAGCCAGGCCCTTGGCCTTGGCATCCCAGGCGTCGTAGCTTTCCTTGGGAATGTCAAACGGTGCGTAAGGCCAGTTGAGTGCTTCGCGGGTGAGCTTGATTTCTTCCGCGCCCAGCGGCTCGCCGTGCGCTTTGGCGGTATTGGCGCGGTTGGGTGAGCCTTTACCGATATGGGTTTTGCAAACGATCAGGGTGGGCTTGTTGTCGGTGGATTTTTTGGCGTCGGCAATCGCGTTTGACACAGCATCTGCATCATGACCGTCAATCGGGCCAATCACGTTCCAGCCGTAAGCTGCAAAGCGCAGCGCTGTGTTGTCAATGAACCAGGGGGCGACCTGGCCGTCAATCGAGATGCCGTTGTCGTCGTACAGCGCAATCAGCTTGCCCAGACGCCAGGCACCGGCCAGTGCCGAGGCCTCGTGGCTGATGCCTTCCATCAGGCAGCCGTCGCCCATGAAAACATAGGTGTGGTGGCTAATTACGGTATGGCCTTGCCGGTTGAACTCTTTGGCCAGCAGCTTTTCAGCCAGTGCCATGCCCACGGCGTTCGTCAGGCCCTGACCGAGCGGGCCGGTGGTGGTCTCAACGCCAGGGGTGACATCGACTTCAGGGTGGCCGGGGGTTTTGCTGTGCAGCTGGCGAAATTTTTTCAGCTCTTTCATGGGCAGCTTGTAGCCCGTCAGGTGCAGCAGCGCGTAAATCAGCATGGAGCCGTGGCCGTTGCTCAATACAAAGCGGTCGCGGTCAAACCAGTTCGGGTTGTGCGGGCTGTGTTTGAGGTGGCGGCTCCACAGCGCGACGGCCATGTCCGCCATGCCCATGGGCGCGCCGGGGTGGCCGGAGTTGGCGGCCTGCACGGCATCCATTGCGAGGGCGCGGATCGCGCTGGCCATGTCTTTGGGGGAAGAGGCCACAAAGGGCGCGGATTCGCTGGAAGGCACGGTGGAATCGGTAAGCTGTGACATGGCGTTTTAGGAGAAAAAAGAGGAAGGAAAGGCCAGCGAATGACTTGGCGGCTGCAGATAGAACGCTAGATTTTAACAATCTGTGCAACTGGCATGCTTCACCGGCCGGTTCAAGGATGGCTCCCTGGCTCGGCCAATGTTTTACAGTGGGGTCCATGCAAGGATTGCACCTGACTGCCGATTTGCACCATTGCCGGTGCGCCCCCCAGTGGCTGCTCGATGCCGCGCAACTGGGGCCTGCCTGCCTTCAGGCTGTCAGAGCTTGCGGGCTGACCGATGTGCAGCATCTGTTTCATATCTTCCCGGCCACGAGCCTGGGCGAAGGCGGTGTCACGGCTACCGTGCTGCTGGCCGAGTCGCACTTGTGCATTCACACCTGGCCCGAACAAAGCGCGGTGACGCTCGATGTGTACGTTTGCAATTTCGGTGCTGACCATTCAGCCAAAGCGCAGGCCTTGATGAGCGCCCTGCTGGCCTTGTTCGAGCCTGGCCACGTGACCCGACATGCGTTGCAACGCGGCGAACGGGTCTCCACTCCATCAAAAAAGAGCACTCCATGAAAGCCATGATTCTGGCGGCCGGGCGCGGGGAGCGCATGCGCCCGCTGACGGACCACACGCCCAAACCGCTGCTGCCGGTGCGCGGCCAGCCGCTGATCGCCTGGCACATAGAAGCACTGGCACGCGGCGGGTTCACGAACCTGCTCATCAACACGGCCTGGCTGGGCGAGCAGATTCCGACCTGTTTGTCACATCAAATAGCCCCCTGTGGCAGTAAATACGCGGGCAAGGCGCTATCAATTTCATACTCGCACGAAGGGCAGGACTTTGGTCATGCGCTGGAAACCGCAGGCGGCATTGCGCGTGCACTACCGCAACTGGGCGAGGTGTTCTGGGTGCTAGCCGGTGATGTATTTGTACCCGGTTTTGAGTTCTTGCAAAGTGATGTTGACCGCTTTATAGCCGACAACCAGCTCGCCCATCTGTGGCTGGTGCCCAACCCCGGCCACAACTTCAGAGGCGATTTCGGCCTGAGCGAGGACGGCCTGGCCCTGAACCTGCCTGCTGCATCTGGCCGCCCTCGCTACACCTTCAGCACCATCGGCCTGTACCGCAAGGCGTTGTTCGATGGCTTGCCGTTTGGCAACCCGCAAGGCCTCAAAGCCCCGCTGGCACCGCTGCTCAGGCAGGCGATGGACAATCAAAAAGTCAGCGCCGAGCTGTACCGGGGCGCATGGACCGATGTGGGCACGCCAGAGCGTCTTGATGCGTTGAACCAGACCCCAGAACTGACTTAAAAAACCGAGCACCTCATGACCTTGCCTACCGTCTATCAAAAACGCCGAGCCACCATTGCCAAAGCCCTTAAAGCTGCAGGTGGTGCCAATGGGGGAGGTGTTGCCCTGCTGCCCACGGCGCCCGAGTACCCGCGCAACCGCGACAGTGACTTCCCCTACCGGCATGACAGCTATTTTTATTACCTGACGGGTTTCACCGAGCCGGCCAGCTGGCTGGTGATCGATGCCACTGGCAAAACGACCCTGTTCTGCCGCCCGAAAGACCTGGAGCGCGAGATCTGGGACGGCATTCGGCTCGGCCCCCAGGCTGCGCCGGAAAGTCTTGGCGTTGACGAAGCCTTCAGCGTCGAGGTGCTCGACGAAAAAATGCCGCTGCTGCTGGCCAACCAGAACGCCGTTTGGTTTCCGTTTGCCACGCACAAGGCGCTTGAAACGCAGGTCGATGGCTGGCTGAACAAGGTGCGCGCCCGCGTGCGTTTTGGCGCAGAGTGCCCGCAAAGCCAGCATGACCTGTGCAAGCTGCTCGACGAAATGCGTTTGATCAAGGACGCGCATGAAATTGCCATTCTGCGGCGAGCCGGTGCCATTTCTGCAGGCGCGCATGTGCGGGCGATGCAAACGAGTGCAGCCATGCTGCGCCAGCCGCTTAAGACAGCACAGGCAGCGCAGGCCGTGGTGCCGCGTGAATACCATCTGGAAGCCGAATTGCTGCATGAGTTTCGCCGCAACGGCTCACAGTTCCCGGCCTACACCAGCATCGTCGCCGCAGGGGCCAATGCCTGCGTTTTGCATTACCGGGCGGACACGGCCGAGCTCAAAGCGGGCGAGTTGTGCCTGATTGATGCAGGCTGCGAGCTGGACGGCTACGCCAGCGACATCACGCGTACTTTTCCGGTCAATGGCAAATTCACCCCTGCCCAGCGCACGCTGTACGACATTGTTCTGGCAGCGCAAGAAGCCGCCATCGCGGTCACAAAACCCGGCAAGCTTTTTACCGACCCGCATGACGCTGCCACCCGCGTTCTGGTGCAAGGCATGCTGGACGTGGGTCTGCTGGATAAAAAGAAGCACGGCAGCGTTGACGATGTGCTCAAAAGCGGCGCTTACCGACAGTTTTACATGCACCGCACCGGCCACTGGATGGGCATGGACGTGCATGACTGCGGTGACTACACCGAACCGGGCAGCAAACCGCGTGAAGAAAAAGACGCGCTGGGCCAAACCATCATGAAAAAGCCACCGCGCATTTTGCGGGCAGGCATGGTGCTGACGATTGAGCCCGGCCTGTATGTGCGCCCGGCCAAAGGTGTGCCCAGGCAGTTCTGGAATATCGGTATCCGGATTGAAGACGACGCGCTGGTCACCGCCAAAGGCTGCGAGTTGATGACGCGCGGCGTGCCTGTGAAGGCCGATGAAATTGAGGCCTTGATGCGGGCGTGAGGCCTGGCCAGACGTGGCCGCGTTTATACCGCTCTGTGGGCTAGCGAACAGACCGGACACGCCCATCGGCGTAAAGTCAGCTGAAAGCACCTGCGGGTGCCTTGCAATGAGGACTTGCTATGAGCGACCAGAAACATAGACCCAGCAGCCAGGCTGTTCACACTGACGGGCGGTCCCGTCCATGAACGCTGCGCCGTTGCAGGCCGGGCCAGATGCACTGGAAGGGCTGGAAGAGGGTGTCGTCACTGCGGTACGCGGCAGCGTGGTGGACATTCGCTTTGAAGGCCGCTTGCCTGCCATCCGCACCCTGCTCCGTGCTGGAGACAACGGCGCGATAGCTATCGAGGTACTGACCCAGACCGACGCACACCATGTGCGCGGCATCGCCCTGACACCCACGCAGGGCCTGGCGCGCGGCATGCCGGTGACCCACACTGGCGGCCCTCTGATGGCGCCTGTGGGCAAGGCTATCTTGTCGCGCATGTTTGACGTGTTCGGCCATGCCATTGACCGCCAGGAGGAGCCGCAGGGTATCAGCTGGCGTTCGGTTCACCGCGAGCCGCCGCCACTGATCCACCGCTCAACCAGGTCGGTGGTTTTCGAGACGGGTATCAAGATCATCGACGTGCTGGTGCCGCTGGAAACCGGTGGCAAGGCGGGGCTGTTTGGTGGCGCGGGCGTCGGCAAGACCGTGTTACTCACCGAAATGATCCACAACATGGTCGGCAAGCAGGGTGCCCACAAGGGGGTCAGCATTTTTTGCGGCATTGGAGAGCGTTGCCGGGAAGGCCAGGACCTGTACGCCGAGATGAAGAAAGCCGATGTTCTCAAGAATATGGTGATGGTCTTCGGCCAGATGAACGAGCCGCCGGGAGCGCGCTTTCGCGTTGGCCAGGCGGCGCTGACGATGGCTGAGTACTTCCGCGATGACGAGCAGCGCGACGTGCTGCTGCTGATTGACAACATTTTTCGCTTTATCCAGGCCGGCTCCGAGGTCTCGGGCCTGATGGGGCAAATGCCTTCGCGTCTGGGCTATCAGCCGACCATGGGCACCGAACTGGCAGGCCTGGAAGAGCGTATCGCCAATACCGACAGTGGTGCCATCACGTCCATCCAGGCGGTGTATGTGCCGGCTGATGACTTTACCGACCCGGCCGCAGTCCACACGTTTTCGCATTTGTCGGCGTCTATTGTGCTGTCACGCAAGCGGGCTGGCGAAGGCCTGTTCCCGGCGATTGACCCACTGCAGTCCAACTCCAAAATGGCCACGCCCGGCATCGTCGGTGAGCGCCATTACGCGCTGGCTCAAGACATACGCCGTACGCTGGCGCAATACGCTGACCTCAAAGACATCATCGCCATGCTGGGCCTGGAGCAGCTCTCACCCGGCGACCGCGACGTGGTGGCGCGGGCGCGACGTCTGGAACGCTTTTTTACCCAGCCGTTTTTTACCACCGAGCAGTTCACCGGCATACCGGGCCAGCTGGTCAGCCTGGCGGATGCGCTGGACGGTTGCGAGCGTATCCTGAAGGACGAATTCAAGGACCAGCCCGAAAGTGCGCTGTACATGATCGGCGCAGCGCCACCGGCAAAGGCTGAAAAAAAATCTGAAACCACGCCGGTTGCCGTACAACCCGCTGTGGCAAGACCGCCGCATACAGCGCAGGCCGAGGCCGCCCATGCGCCTTGAAATAGCCCTGCCGTTTCGCGTTTTCGCCACAGAGTCTGGCGTACTGCGCATCGTGGCTGAAACGCGCGAAGGCTCGTTTGGCTTGCTGCCGCGCCGGCGTGACTGCATTGCAGCACTGGTGCCGGGCATTCTGATGTATGAAAGTGCGGCTGAAGGAGAAGTATTCATAGCTGTTGACGAAGGCGTGCTGGTCAAGATCGGAGACAGCGTGCAGGTGGCCGTGCGGCGCGCATCACGCGGCACCGACCTGGCCGGGCTGCGCGATGCCGTGCAGCGCGACTACCTGACGCTCAATGCGCTGGAGCAGGGCGCACGCGCCGCCACGCAGACGCTGGAAAGTGGCTTTGTAAGCCGCTTCACGAGGTTTCATGCCGACTGACCCCAACATGCCTGAGAAGAAAGACAGGCCAGCCACGTCAGCGGTGCCGGACGTGCTGGCCAGCCAGGTCGATGCCAAGGCTCAGCGTAAATTGGTCGCCAGACGCGATGGTGCGCCAGGCGTCTGGTCAGGCCTGGGCATGATGGGCCTGATTGGCTGGTCGGTCGTGGTACCCACCCTGCTGGGCGCGACGCTGGGTATCTGGCTGGACACGCATCACCCTGGCACCCATCCCTGGTCTCTGGCCTTGCTGATGGGGGGGTTGGTGCTGGGTTGCCTGAACGCCTGGCGCTGGGTGGCCCAGCAAGACAAAGCGATGCACATGCCGGGTCTTGCACCAGACGCCGAACGTGATACCGGGGCTAACCGCACTGCGGGACGAGCCGACAGCGATAACCAGGAGCACTGACTGCGCATGAACCATTTACTGATGTTGGCCCTCGCCGGTACTGCGGGTGTTCTGCTCGGCCTGTTCTTTTTCGGCGGCCTGTGGTGGACGCTGCGCCAGGCGTTGCAGTCCCAGCGGGCGGCGCTATGGATCGGGGGTAGCCTGATCTTGCGCATGGTGTGTACCGCTGCCGGGTTTGTTGCTGTGGCTAACGGCGACTGGCAGAACATGCTGGCATGCCTGGTGGGCTTTTGGGCCGCGCGCTGGGGAGTCGTTCGCCTGACAGACCATCAAGCGCTGGGAGTTCGCCATGCGCCTTAGCCCTGACCAGCTGGTTTTCTGGCAGCACGGGCTGTTCAAACTCAACGGCACCATCGTGTTTACCTGGGCTTTGATGGCATTGCTGGTGCTGGGCTCCCTGCTGGTCACGCGCAAGCTCACGACCGGCCATCAGCGCTCGCGCTGGCAAAACCTGCTGGAGATCGTGGTGACCGGCATCACCGAACAGATCCGGGAAGTGGGCCTCAAGCAACCTGAGCGCTATCTGGCTTTTCTGGGCACACTGTTTATTTTTATTGCCGCTGCGGCATTGGCCACCATCGTGCCGGGCTATGAGCCGCCTACCGGGTCGCTGTCAACCACGGTTGCGCTGGCGCTGTGCGTGTTCGTTGCGGTGCCGCTGTTTGGCATCCGCCAGCAGGGTCTGGGCGGCTACCTGAAGTCCTACGTTGAGCCGACCTTCATCATGCTGCCGTTCAACATCATCAGCGAGGTCTCACGCACACTGGCACTGGCCGTGCGCCTGTTCGGCAACATGATGAGCGGAGCCATGATCATCGGCATCCTGCTGACCATCACGCCGCTGCTGTTTCCTGTGGTGATGACGCTGCTGGGCCTGTTGACGGGCATGGTGCAGGCCTATATTTTCAGCATTCTCGCTGCCGTGTACCTGGCCGCCGCCATCCGGCCTGCACCCCGGCCCAAGGCGGACAAGCCAGACCAAACAGACCAAACCAATCAACCCGTCAAACCTGTCGCGCCTACGGCATGACATCTTCAAGGACCACCCATGGACAGCCTGACCCTCATCGCCATAACCTCCATCATCATTGCCGGCATCACCACCGGCTTCGGCACCATGGGCCCCGCGCTGGCCGAAGGCCGTGCCGTGGCCACTGCACTGACGGCACTGGCGCAGCAGCCCGATGCCTCGGCCACCATCACGCGCACGCTGTTTGTCGGGCTGGCCATGATCGAATCGACGGCTATTTACTGTTTTGTGGTGTCGATGATCCTGATTTTTGCCAACCCGTTCTGGAATGCTGCGATTGCGCAGGCAGCAAAAGTCGTGGGCAAATAAGCCATGCTGATTGACTGGTTCACGGTTGGTGCGCAGGTACTGAACTTCGTCCTGCTGGTGTGGCTGATGAAGCGCTTTTTATACCAGCCGGTGCTGGATGCGATTGCCACGCGGGAAAAGCGCATCGCCGACCAGATCGCTGACGCGGCCCGTCAGCAAGCGCAGGCAACGGCTGAACGCAAGACCCTCGCAGACAAGAACACCGCTTTTGACCAGCAACGCGCTGGCTTGCTGGAGCAGGCAAGAACGGATGCCAAAGCCGAAACAAAACGCCTTGAAAACGAGGCCCGCCAGGCAGCAACCGCGCTGGCAACGCAACGCGAGCAGGCACTGGCCACCCAGGCCGCGCATCTGCAGCAGCTGATCGCCGGGCGTGCAGCGCAAGAGGTGTTTGCGGTTGCGCGCAAGACCCTGACTGAGCTGGCGAACGTGGACCTGGAATCCCGCATGGTCGAAGTCTTCACGCGGTATTTGAACGGGTTGCCAGCTGCAGCAAAAGACCAGTTTGCAACCGCGTTGAAGCAGAGCGCAGATGCTGCCGTGGTGCGCAGCCATTTTGACCTGGCTCCTGCGCAGCAGGCAGCGATTCAAGAGGCCATCAATATCGCTTTTTCTGCCGGGGTGCCGTTGCGCTTTGAAACTGCGGCCAGCACGGTTTGCGGCATTGAGCTGAGCGCCGGGGGACAAAAGCTCACCTGGACCATCGCCGGATACCTGCGGGACCTGGAGCAGAACGTGGCCGGGCTGCTTGCACCGGCATCGAACAAGCTTGCCGCATCCAAAAGCCCAGATACACCGCTCGCACAGGCTGTGCCGCTGATTGACGCCAAGCCGGTTGCCGCATGAACGAAAGCAGCCTGGCCGCAGATGCACTCAACCGGGGCTTTGCCGCACTGGCACAGGCACGCAGCACGTTTGCGCCAGCACTCGTGCCGCGCGAAGTAGGCACCATCACACAGGTCACCACAGGCATTGCGCATGTCAGCGGCCTGCCTTGTGCCGGGTTTGATGAACTGCTGATGTTTCCGGGTGGCCTGGCCGGAATCGCCTTCAACATCGACGCGCAGGAGCTGGGTGTGGTGCTGCTGGGCGACTATTGGCAACTGAATGCGGGTGACGAAGTACACCGCACCGCACGCGTGATGGATGTAGCCGTTGGCCCGGCGCTGATAGGGCGCGTCATCGACCCATTGGGCCGTCCGCTGGACGGGCTGGGGCCGGTCAATGCGCCCGACCGCCTGCCCATTGAACGACCCGCCGCCGCCATCATGGACCGCGCGCCTGTAGAGGTGCCGTTGCAGACGGGCCTGAAGGTCATTGACGCGCTGATACCTATCGGTCGCGGCCAGCGTGAACTGATTCTGGGTGACCGCCAGACCGGCAAGACGGCCATCGCACTGGACACCATCCTGAACCAGCGCGGGCAGGATGTGGTTTGCGTTTACTGCTGCATTGGCCAGCGTGCGTCTGCTGTGGCCAAAGCCGTGGCAACGCTGCGTGCCAAGGGCGCGATGGACTACACCGTCGTGGTTGTCACAGAAGGCAACCAGCCGCCCGGCCTGGCCTACATCACACCGTATGCGGCCACCAGTATCGCCGAGTACTTCATGGAGTCTGGCCGCGATGTGCTGATCGTCTATGACGACCTGACGCAGCATGCGCGCGCCTACCGGGAACTGTCGCTGCTGCTGCGCAGGCCACCCGGGCGTGAGGCTTTTCCGGGCGATATCTTCTACCTTCACTCGCGCCTGCTTGAACGCTCGACGCACCTGAGCGCAGAACGTGGCGGTGGCTCGCTGACCGCGCTGCCCATCATCGAAACCGAGGCTGAAGACATCTCCGCCTACATTCCGACCAACCTGATTTCGATCACCGACGGACAGATTTACCTGTCGCCCTCGCTGTTCGAGCTGGGTGTGCTGCCCGCTGTGGATGTGGGCAAGTCGGTGTCGCGGGTCGGTGGCAAGGCGCAGCGCGGGCCTTTTCGCGCTGTGGCGGGTGACCTGAAGCTGGCCTACGCGCAGTTCGAGGAGCTGGAGTCGTTCTCACGCTTTGGTGCGCGGCTGGACGACGCGACCCGGCAAACCATCGCGCATGGCCAGCGTATTCGCGCCTGTCTCAAGCAGCCTGAATTTGCCCCTGTGGCAGTGCCGGCACAAATCGCGGTTTTGCTGGCGCTGACGGGGGGCCTGTTCGACGATGTACCTTTGCCTCGTATGGCTGAAGCTCAGGGAGCCGTTCAGGACGCAGCGGCGCAGTTGCCCGCACCGCTGATCGAACGCATGCTGGGCCAGGACAAATTAAACGACGCCGATCGCCAGGCCATCACCGATGGCGCAAAGCGCGCGCTCAAGGGCTTTGTGCCAAAACCGGATGACAACAGCCGGCCTGCCGATGCACCTGCGGGCGGGGCAACGCCATGAGCGACAGCATCGCAGCCCTGCGGCGCAAGATCACCGGTGCCAGCGACCTGCATGCCGTGGTGCGCACCATGAAAGCGCTGGCAGCGTCCAGCATCGGGGACTACGAGCGCTCGGTGCTGGCGCTGGCGGACTATTCGCGGCTGGTCTCGCTGGGCCTGGGCGAGTGTTTCCGCCAGGCCAGCGCGCGCACCGATGCCGCGACCGATACCGCAAATGAAGCAGCAACTCAAGAAGCAACAAAAGGCACGGGCGGGCGAGTCGGTGCGATTGTCTTTGGTTCAGACCAGGGGCTGGTCGGGCCGTTCAATGACGTGATCGCCCAGTTCGCCATCCATGCCTTTAGCAAGCTGCCGGGCCACGCCCGCATCTGGGCCGTCGGTGAACGCATCCAGGCGCACCTCAAAGATGCCGGGCTGGACATCACGAATGTTTATGCGGTGCCCGGCTCGGTGCGGGCGATTGCGCCGCTGGTCGCGCAGATTCAGATCGACAGTGAGGCCAGCCGCACAAAGCCTGGCCCGAGTCAGGTCAGGCAGGTCTATATCTTTCACAACCGGCCGCTGGCGGGCGCACTGTACGAGCCGGTGAGCCAGCGACTGTTACCGCTGGATGCCGTCTGGCAGCAGGGCCTGGCGGCTGTGCCCTGGCCGGGCAGGATGAAGGCCGAGGTGCTGGACCCTGGTGCCATCACCTTGCGCGCCCTGATCCGCGAGTACCTGTTTATCTCGCTGTTTCGCGCGTGCGCCGAATCACTGGCCAGTGAAAACGCCAGTCGCCTGGCCGCCATGGAACGCGCTGACCGGAATATCAATGACCGGCTTGACAGCCTGAACGGCGACTTTCACCGGCTGCGCCAGGGATCGATTGACGAGGAGCTTTTTGATGTGACAGCGGGCTACGAAGCGCTGGCTCATTCGCAAACCTGACGGCAGCTTGTTCAGCGTTCTGTGAGAAAGGTCACACGCCCTCTAAAATCGGGTATGAAAATGATTATCAGAACCTTCTTCAAAACCCTGCGTGTCGTGCTTGGCCCGGTCATGCTGCTCAAGGAAAAGCTGACCCGGCCGCAAGGCATGGTGCGTGCCGCAGCCGCTCAGCAAAGTGTCGATCTGCAATGCCAGAGCCTGGCGCTGTACCAGTACAAAACCTGTCCGTTTTGCATGAAAGTGCGGCAAGAGATGGACCGGCTCTCTCTTCCTGTCAAGCGTGTCGATGCGCAGCCGCCGGGGGCCAGCCGGGACGAGTTGACACGCGAAGGGGGCCAGACCAAGGTGCCCTGCCTGAAGATCACCGATGCGGCGGGCAAGAGCCAGTGGCTTTATGAGTCGGACAAGATCATCGGGTATTTGCGCGGGCGGTTTGCGACGGCGTAGCCAGACCGGTCAGCCCAATGTGATTGTTTGTTCTGTTGTCAATCAATCTGAGGCCAGCATCATTGCAGCCCAACTGGGCAGCTCGCTTACCAGCAAAGTGGTGTTTTCTTTCTCGCACACCGCTACCAACAGGTGTGCGCCGCAATCAACGTCCTGCGCGTCATACAGAAACGCCAGATCAGCCAGCCGCACAGCTTTCTTCAAGTTCGCCATCGTGCGCGGATACCGCTCCAGAATGCGCTGGGAAGGTACGTTATGACCGCCCTCTCGAACGCGCTGGCTCACGCGGGCAAGCAGCGCTTGCGGGTCGTCAAGAGACACGACGTACAACACCACGTCGAAACCCGTCTTCCGGGCGTGCGTGATCAGCGCAAGCTTGGATTCGTGTGAAAAAACGGTCTCACTGACAAAGCTGGTTCTGGACTTGAGCAATACCTTGCGCCTGCTGTCAGCCCACTCGCGCGCGGCTTCCGAGCGCTTTTGTATATCAGTAATATGTTGCAGATGGCTTTGCTCATACACATCCGCATTGACGAATTCGAGCGCGCTGCCAATGCCCCCGTTGCTGACCTGCGCACGATAAAGCGTTGATTTACCAGCGCCGTTCGGACCAGCGAGCAGGTGAAAAACAGGTTTTTCGGCACTCAAGCGGCTTTCAGAAATTCTGCCTTCTGGCGGTTATCTGCAACGATACGCTGGATAGTCATCTGAAGGCTACCGTCTGTGCTGGCAGACAGAACGCGTCGCTTGATGGATTCCAGGCAATCAGGAACAGGATCAACAGCTGCCATATCAGTCTTTTTTTGTGCCTCTCGCGCAGCCGCTTCATAGCCTTCAATCGCCGTCTGCGCCTCTTGCACTGTCAGCCCGGAATGCTCCACCACACGGCCCAGGGTAGCCCAGTATTCAATCTGCCCTGCAGCGGACCGGCGAAGGGGCTGGGCCGCTTGCCTGGCTTGCTGGACCAATGCTTCAGGCAGTTTGACGGATGCAAACTTGCTGGATGGACCTGATTTGCTGGACAAAGCCATGATTATCTCCTTTATGGCGCATTATGCGCCATAAAATAGCTTTGGCACCAGCAACCTCCTGAAGTGGTTGTGCGCAAACTGCTGTGTTTGATACCGCTACGCTGCCAGTTTGAAACCGCATCCCCGCCTTTTATGCCGCGCACTTCCGCCCAGCCCCATGTCAGGGCGCTGTCCTATAACGATTTGCAAGTAACGGTGCGAAGCTTGATGTCCGGGCTATTTCGGCTTAGAGGACGCACCATGACACACCTATCGCACACGCACCGCATCGTGGTACTGGCAATTACAGCACTGCTTGTCGCTGGCCCTGCACTCTCCAAGGGCAAAGGCGATGACGACAACGAACACGACAACGGTAAAGGCCACGGCAACGGCAAGCACGCCCAAAAGTTCGAGGAAAAGCAGGACAAGCGGGAAGTCAAAGAATACAAAAAGGCCGAAAAGCGCGAACGCAAGGAGATTCAGGCGGGTACCTACTTCAATGACCAGCAACGCGTCGTCGTGCGTCAGTATTACGTGCAGAACTACACCAACAGCCAACGGTGCCCGCCGGGCCTGGTTAAAAAGAACAATGGCTGCTTTCCCCCAGGTCAAGCCCGTCAATGGGTGGTGGGCCAGCCGATACCGAGAGGCGTGACGGTTTACTCGGTGCCCCAGCCAGTGATCCTGCAGCTACCGCCGGCACCCTACGGCTACCGCTACTCACGTATCGGCGGCGACATCGTGCTGGTACAGCAGCAAAACAACCTGATCGTGGACATCATTCAAGGCCTGCTTGGCGGCTGACGTAATAAAGCCAGAGCCATGCCGCGCGCATGGCCTTGGCTGAACGCTTCTTCAAACACTGAGTAGCCCGACAGGTCACTGTGCGCAAAGTGCAGCCGCTGCCCTTGCTGCGGCGCTTGCAGCGCTCTTAACGCGGCATGGCTTCGGATGCCCGGCACCGGCACACTCATGGCATGGCCATAACGCATCATATCGATTCGGGTGACCTTCTCCAGCAAGTCAGGATGCGGTACCGACAGCTCTGCCAGCACGGTATCGCGCCAGTGCGTCCAGGGCTGCTCGTAAAGCTGTTTGCGGGCTGCGGCCTCGATACCAAAAGCACGGTAATGCGTCAGTACCGTCGCACCGGGTACAGCAGCTAGGCTTTGGTGCATGGCATCGACATAGCCCAGCGATGACGATGCGTTGGGCGCAGGGTTTGTCGGAACCGAAGCGTACAGCACGTTGTCCCATCGTCCCGGCAGCAGTAGTCCAGGTACCAGCGCAACGCCGGGCTGACGAGTTGGGCCCGGTCCAGCCATACTTCAAAATTGATAGCGTCGAGTCCACGATTTTCCTGCCTCAACGGCCTGTTTGGTACTGGAATTTGAAAAGGCTCTGCCTTTGAAGCAGCCCGTACCAGCTGGGCAAAGCGGCGGTAGTCAGCCAGGGTGCGGGCATCCACGTCCTGCACGGGCAACAAGCCGTCTTGCCACTGACCGTTGATGAACAGGCGCTCTTGTGGGCTGTGGCACAGCTGGCGTTCGTCATAGACCCAGCGGCCTGACACGCGCTGGCGCAAACCCAGCTCTTCAAGCAGGTCTTGTACATCAACTGCATTGTCGCCAGGCACGGGCAGGTAATGCGCGCCCAGCGGGCAGGGTATGCCATTGACCTCACCGCCCCGGCTGTTGCCCCCTGCGCTGTCTTCGAGCTCCAGCAGCGTGAAATCCTGCATGTCGCGCAGGCGCAGCGGCCAGCCCGGCCACGCCACCTCCAGCAATCACTATCCTTGTTTGACGGGTACGGACCGGGGCAGGCCACACGCCCGTGCGCAGCAGGTGGCCGCGCTCAAACGAAGCGCCAACGAAACCACCCGTGATGGCGGCTGGTTGATCACACCCGGACAGCGCCCAGGGCAACACCGAAGCCGAGGCCGTTGCCGCCAGAAAACCACGCCGCTTCAATGCGCCACCTTGTCCCACTCCTGCTCATATCTGTGTACCAGCTCCTCGTTGGAAAGGCGGTTCACAGGTGCAGGCACACGTGCCATGTCTTGCGGAAAATCAAACAGCAGGCGCAGGGTCTGCGGGTTGAGAAACTTCAAATCAAGCGGCAATTTGCCCGCTTGTACCGCCGGGCTGAATGGCCTGCGGCTGGCCACCACGAACCCCCACTCGCCAAAGCTGGGCACATTGGCATGGTATGGGGCAGCACTCAGCCCCACCGATTCCAGTGTGCTCACCACAGTCCAGAAACTGCGCCGCGCCACCAGCGGCGAGGTGGTTTGAATCACGGCGTAGCCGCTGGCTGCAAGGTGCTGGTCAAGCAGCGCATAAAACGAGTTGGTGTAGAGCTTGCCAATTGAAAAGTTGGTCGGATCGGGAAAATCCACCACCACCACATCAAACATGTCTGACGTGCTTTCAAGCCACTTGAAAGCATCGGCGTTGATGATGCGCACCTTGGGTGAGAGCAGCGCATCTGCATTGAGCCGCCTGAGCGCAGGCTGCTGCGAAAAAATAGCCGTCATGGCCGGGTCCAGCTCGACCAGTGTGACGCTTTCAACACTGGCGTATTTGAGTATTTCGCGCACTGCCATGCCGTCCCCACCGCCGAGCACTGCCACTTTTTTCGGCGCGCCGTGGGCCTGCATTACCGGGTGGACCAACGCCTCGTGGTAGCGGTATTCGTCGCGCTCGGCAAACTGCAGGTTGCCATTGAGAAACAGCTTGTGGCCACTGCGCCCGGCAGTCACCACAATGCGCTGATAGGGCGTGGTGGCGGTAAAAACGGCGCGATCCTGGTAGAAGTGGTCTTCAGCCAGTGTGGTGATCTGCCCGGCCCCTGCAAAGCCGGCGCAAAGTACAGCGAGCGATAAAGCACAGGCGATCGCATGGGCCTTGAAGTGCCGCAATTCATGGCGGAACAGCCACAGCGGCCATACCGCCACGGCCGCGTTCATCAAGCCAAACAGCAAGCCGGTACGAATCAAACCCAGCTGCGGCACCAGCACCAGCGGAAACGCCAGCGACACCGCCAGTGCGCCCAGGTAGTCAAAGGTCAGCACCTGGGAGACCAGCTCTTTGAGCGCAACGTTGCGCCGCAAAATGCGCATGACCAGCGGAATCTCCAGGCCAACCAGCGTGCCAACCAGCAACACCAGCAGGTACAGCAAAAACCGGAACGCGCCAGGTGCAAAGGCATTTGCTATAAAAAGTATAGCTGGCAGCGCACCACCGATAAGGGCCACCAGCAGTTCTATGCGTAAAAAGTGTGCTGGCAGCTGACGCTCGAAAAACCGCGACAGGTACGAGCCGATGCCCATGGCAAACAGGTAAGTGCCAATGACGGTCGAGAACTGCAGCACCGAATCGCCCAGCAAATACGACGCCAGCGCAGCGGCCGCCAGCTCATAGACCAGCCCGCAAGCCGCAATGACAAAAACGCTGGCCAGCAGCGCGACCTCCAGCGGGCGCGCAGTGGGCGGACTCTCGCGGATGGTGTCGTTCAAGATGCAGACACTGCAGCGTCAGCCATGGATGGCGGCGGCCACAATGATGCTGATGCCCAGACACATCGCAGCAACCACCACGCCGAGTGCAAGGTTCTGCTTTTCAACAATCTCGCGCCACAAGTCGTACGGCGTGATTTTGTCGATGATGACAAAGCAGACCCAGAAAATAATCACACCAATCAGCGCGAACAGAATCGAGCCGAGGAAGGCAGCAGGTTTAAGCCATTCAAGTCCCATCGTGGTCTCCAGAAAAATTCATGTGGATTGCTTCAGTTGCTTGACTGCAGGTTTGGATACCTGTTTTTAACGGACGGGTCATTTGTGTCCGCCTCCCCCGGAAGAGCCACCAAACGAGCCACCCGAGGTTCTGGAGCTGATGGACGACGAGCAATTTTCAACGGACGGGTTACAGCTTGAGCAGCGGCCTAGCAGGAGAAGCAACACCGGCAGGGCCACCACCGCGATGATGATGGTCAGGCAACCCACGCGCAATGAGCTGCTCAGAGGCTGGGCATCCAGACGCTTGAACATCTCTTTTTTGCCGTCCAGCTTGAAAGCCTTGGCCACCACATCGCCAACGAGTTTGTCGCCGCTGGACCAGGTCACTTCGGTAGGCGTCTGCTCGCGTGACAGCAGGGCATTGCCCTTGGCGAAATCACTGTTGCTGGTTTTTTCGCCGCGTTTGACGCGCCAGTAAAACTCGCCCGTCACGTAATCGGTCTCGGCCTGGTAGTGGCTCAGCAGCTTGTAGCTGGTATTGAGATAGCTGGCCGTTTGCCCGCCCGGCTGCAGCGTGGGTGCGCCGGTGACGGGCTTGACCAGGCTCCAGCCGTCTTCGGCATCGACCAGAAAAAAAAAGCCGCGCTTGCGGTTGTAGAGCAGGTACTCGCTCCAGCCAAATTGCTCATCTGCGTCGTTCGGCTCGCTGCCCATGCGGTGCTGAAAACCCACCACCTGCCACTGCGCGCCCTGCAGCTGACCCGTGGTGCCCAAAGCGATCAGCGCTCTGACCGGCGCGTTCTGCGCCGCGTGCTGCAATTCGCCACCGACGCCTTGCGACAAGTCAATCAGGCTGTTGCAAGACCGGCAAGTGATGCTTTGACTGCCCGCCAGCTTGACCTCGACCTGTGCGCCGCACTGCGGGCAAGCCAGTTGCCGGGCTTTTTCTTCTTTTGAGGACGCATCGCGCAGACCGGTCAACTTCAGATCATCCAGCAGCACCGAGCGGCCGCGCGACAAGGTGGGTGGCACCGTTCCGTAGTCAATACTGAGCACCTCGCCATCGGCGCTGCGCAAGTCAACCATCGCGAAAGGTACACCCAGTGGCGGCAAGTGCGGCAGCTCGCCCTGGGCCGACATCAGAGCCATCTGCTCGATAGACGCGACGCTGAAGGCCTTGCCGCTGATCGCGGCCGTCGCACCGACCCGCAGTTTGTCAGCAGCGGGAATGCTCTGCTGGGCCACAGCGGGCTGGCTGAAGACGTAAGCGCCGTTGTCCTCGCTTAAAAAAGCCAGGCTGCCATCAGTCAATACAGCCACCCATTCAGTCCAGCTGCCCTTGTCGTATTTGTACTGCAGCCGCCCAACGAGCGTAAAACTCAGGGCTTGCGCGGCGCTACCGGATGCGTTGAAGACACCTGAAGCGGCCAGCTGCAGAGGACTGAAGTCATCGAACAGCTCGGACATTTTGCCGATGCGGGCCAGCGTGTCACCATTGCGCACCACCGTGCTCTGGCAATAGCTGCATATCGCATGGGTGGACTGCGCGCTGCGAAACGCCACGGGCGCACCACAACCCGGGCACGCGGCCCGGTAGGCGCGTGGTGGACTGGCCTCAAGCATGGGCGAGCTAGATCAGCTTCTTTAAAAGCTCGGACTTTTTGGCATCAAACTCTTCTTGCGTCAGGATGCCTTTGACTTTGAGATCACCCAGCTTTTCCAGCAGGGCCATGACGTCATCGGCTTTCACGCCAACCGCATTAGAGGCAGTCTGCACGGGCGGGGTTTGTAGCCCGGCCTGAAGGTTCTGCGCAAGTACCTGGCCAAGCGCCACACCGGCACCCAGGCCCATCGCGTCACCGGCAATACCGCTGCCGCCACCGCCGCCTTCGGCAAATTTCGGAATCGCCTGTGCGGTCTGGTACTGCATGAACTTGCCCATGTCATTGCCGACCATACCCATGCCGATTTTCTGATCGAGAATTTTCTGCAGCTCTTCAGGCAGCGAGACATTTTGGACCGTCATGCCTTCGAGCTTCAGGCCAATTTTGGCGAACTCAGGCGTCAGCTGGGTCACCAGTGCCTGTGCAAACGCCAGCTGGTTCGCGGCCAGGTCGAGAAAAGCAATGTCACTGGACGCGATGGCGTTCGATATGTTTTGCAGCACCAAGCCGCGCAGCTGACCATCAAGTTCGGTCGTGGTGTAGCGCTCTCTGGTGCCCGATATTTCGGTGTGAAACAGCTTGGGGTCTGCTATGCGAAAGTTGTAGTTGCCAAAGGCGCGCAGGCGCACGGCACCAAAGTCCTTGTCACGAATTGTGATCGGCTGGGGCGTGCCCCACTTCTGGTCAATCTGCTGACGCGTGCTGAAAAAGTAAACATCGCTTTTGAATGGCGACTCAAACAGTTTGTCCCAGTTTTTCAGATAAGTCGGTAGCCTAAAATTAAATACACTAAAAATCCAGTTTAAATTCAGCCCCGAAGTTATCCAGAATATGCGCGACATCCTGATTGAGGATGTCGATCGTTCGGCACTTCACACTCATCCAGACATATTTCATCTGC
>JBBRMH010000015.1:0-36364 GCA_038230935.1 Burkholderiales bacterium
ACTATGGCCAGTTCGGCATGCATGGCAGGCCAGCCCTTGGCAAGTGCCTGGGTGGCAATGCGGGAGCGCACAGTGGCATCGGCTTTTGGCATGTCATCAAGCCCGTCAAACAGCGCCTTGAAATACAGCATGGTGCCGCCTACCAGCAAGGGCAGTTTGCCGCGCGCCTGGATGTCTGCGATCAGGCGCTGTGCATCCAGCACCAATTCTGCGGCGCTGTACGCATGCAGCGGGTCACGAATATCCACCAGGTGGTGCGGTACAGATGCCAGCTCTGCTGCTGACGGCTTGGCGGTGCCGATGTCCATGCCGCGATAAACCAGCGCGGAATCGACGCTGATGATTTCAGAAGGCCAGCGCTGTGCAATGGCCAACGCGGCAGCTGTCTTACCCGACGCGGTAGGCCCGGCGAGGGCAATGTATGCTGGCGTGCGTTGGTTCAACGGGTGCATGCTTTCTCAACGGCTGGCTGGAGCGGCAAGCGGGGCACTTTGCGTAGGCTCGCCGTATTTCCACACCAGTGTCCAGGCAAAAAGGGCAATCAGCACACTCCAGAACCACACGCCATGCGTCAGGGGGTGGGCCGTGCCGTCCATATGCCCGCCCAGCCAGCCACCGATACCAAATGCCACCAGCATCATTGAAAACCCGTTCATCGCCGATGCTGCACCTGCCGAGCGCGGAAAAGGCCCCACCGCGCCGCTTTGGCCACAGGGCTGGTGAATGCCGTGGCCCACCATGAAAAGCGCCTGCGGCAACAGCAGCGCCCAGACCGCCTGAATGCCCGCCCAGGCCAGGCCAGCCATGAGCGTGCCACCCGACAGGCTCAGCACGGCGGCCATGGCGACCGATTTGCGCACGCCAAACCGCACAATCAACCGCCTGCAGACAAACGTGCCAATGATGTAGAAAAACGCGCTGAAAAACAGCACCAGCCCGTACTGCGCCTTACTCAAGCCCAGCACCTGCATGAACACAAACGAGGACGATGCCAGGAAAGTAAAGAGTCCGCCATAAGACGCCGCAGACAGCGCAGAAAACGCCAAAAACGTCGGGTTGCTCCAGATCGTGCCCCAGGTTTTCAGCAGCGTTGCCGGTTGCAGGGCCTGCAGGTTTTTATGCGCCAGCGTTTCCTGAAAGCGTAGCGCAATCAGCAGCAGTACGCCGCAGCCAAAAGCGGCCAGCGCCAGCAGCGCCGCGCGCCAGCCAAACAGCTCGGACAGCAGCCCGCCCAGCGGTGCACACACACAGGCCAGCACGCCCAGCCCCGTCAAGCCCTTGGACATGATGCGTGCGCCGTCCTGCGGCTGGTACAGGTCGCGCACAATGGCGCGCGCGCACATCACCACCGCGCCCATGGCCGCGCCCTGCACCATGCGCCAGACCACCAGCAGCGCCATCGACGGTGCCAGCACGCTGCCCACCGATGCCAGGGTGTAGGCCACCAGGCCACACAACAAGATGGGACGTCGGCCAAACCGGTCAGACAGCGGCCCCCAGATCAGCTGGGAGCATCCAAAAGCCAGCAGCAGCGCGCTGAGCGTGAGCTGCGCCATCGCCATGGGTGCGCCGAAGCTCTCGGTCAGCATGGGCAGCGCAGGCAGGTACAAATCAGTGGTCACGGGCTGAATGCCTAGCAGCGTGGACAGCATCAGCACCACCAGCCCCGCGCCCATGGGCGGCGGCGTATGGGTTGCCGCCAGGCTGGTTTTTGGCGGTGAAGAGGGCTTCATAGGCATCCGACTGAGCGTAGCAGATTGGCCCCTGTCAGGCCGGGACAGGGCAGTTGCCTGATTCAGATTGAATGCAGGGTTAATGCAGATTCAACGCAGGTCCATCAACTGCGCCAGCGCCTGGCGGTACATGGGTTGCCCCACCTGGTTGGTGTTGTGGTGCGATCCGCCCGGCACCAGCACAAACAGCTTGGGTTCAACGGCAGCATCGAACAGCTTGCGCCCCAGGTCGGGCTGGATCAGGCGGTCTTCCTCGCCATGCACCACCAGCAGCGGCGAGCCAATCTGGCCGACTCTACGCACAGCCTCAAAACGCTGGGTGATCAACAGCGACACAGGCAGCCAGCCCCACTGGGTTGTGCCGACCACATCGGCAATGGACGTGAAGGTGCCTTCCACAATGGTGCCGCGCTCGTCTGGCACATCGGCGGCCAGGCTGATCGCAATCGGTCCGCCCAGGGAGTGGCCAAAAATATAGCGTGCCCGGTTGGGGTACTTTGCAGCCAGCCAGTCCCAGGCGGCGCGCGCGTCTTCAGCCGCTGACGCTTCTGATGGCAGAGCGGGCGTGCTTTTGCCAAAACCACGGTAGTCAATGGCCAGCACTGAAAAGCCCAGCTCCTGCATGCGGCGTATGCGCGGGGCCGAGCCGGTGACGTTGTAGCGGGCACCGTGCAGGTAGAGCAATATCGGGGCGTCTTCAGCCTGGCGCTGGCCCGCAGTGTCTGCGGCCAGCCAGAGCGCATTCAGGTGGACAGGCTGGCCGTCGGCTTTGGCTTTGAAGTCAATCGATACCTCCTGCATACCCTCAGCAGCCGCTGCACCACCGCTCCAGGTCCGGTCACTGGGTTGAAATATCCAGGCGCGCTGCTTTTCGTCGAGCGTAGTGCAGCCTGCCAACAGTGCCAGAGCCATACAGGCCGAGGCAAACAGCCAGAGAATATGTGCGCGTTTCAGTGTCATAAGTGCGTTTTATGAGCGAGCAATCACCAGAAAAGTTCAGTGTTGTTAACTCAATTGTCGCTCAATCTTGACATTTTCACGCGTAGCGTAATACTATTGGCTTACTTTAGGGGTGTATTTTATGACTCAACCGCACTATCAACGCTTTGCCATCAGTATTCCAGCTGCAATGGCAAGCCAGATCGAACAGGCTTGTATTTTGGAGGGGCGCAATCGATCCGAGTTTTTCCGGGAGGCTGCGCGCCACTACATGGGCACCGTGCGTGGCGGTTCAGCCTGGGCAGCTGCAGTCGTGCCACAGGTGGATACAGTGGCCGCCGAAGCCGACAAGGATCGCCTGCTTGCGCAGTGGGCACAGCTGATTGAAACGGCACCTGAATTTCAGGATATTCGTGATGTGTCGGAGGCTGTCAATGCGGTTGCTGGCGAAGCTCTCTGATATTTTTCAAGTGGCAAACCTTGTCAACTTTTCCGGCCCTTTTTTCGGCTCTTCATTTTCATTTGGCAGCTGCGCTCACATATGAACATTAAACGCGGTGATATTTACCTCATCGACTTTGACCCGCCCAAAGGCGAAGAATACAAAGTGGGTTCCGAGATCATGAAGTGCAGGCCAGCAGTTGTCGTGTCCAGAGACGCGATCAATAAGGTACGGCGCACAGTGATGGTGGTTCCACTGTCGTCCTCACCACAGCCCGTGCCGGTATTTGCTGTGCCTGTTCCTTCAGCTGGCGAGTATTGTGTGGCGGTTTGCGACCAGATCACAACCGTGAACAAGGCAACTCGCGTGCTCAAACAACTGGGCAGTCTGACGCCTGAAGACCTGAAGCTGATCGAGCGAGGTGTCAAGGACGCGCTGTCGCTCGTCTGAAGCGGCTTGTCAATGGTTCAGCGACCGCGCATGAACAGTGCGTCCAGCTCTTTCATGCTGACCTGCCGCCAGGTCGGCCTGCCGTGGTTGCACTGGTCCGAACGGTCGGTGGCTTCCATCTGGCGCAGCAGGGCGTTCATTTCCTCGATGGTGAGTTTGCGGTTGGCCCGCACCGCGCTGTGGCAAGCCATGGTGGACAGCAACTCATTCTGGGCACGTTCAATCACGGTGCTGGCGTCGTGCTGGGCCAGCTCGGCCAGCACACTGCGGGCCAACTCAACCGCGTCGCCGGTGCCGTGCGTGCCGATCAGGCTGGTCGGCACCGCCCGCACCGCCAAGGTTCTGGGTGAAAACGGAGTGATTTCCAGGCCCAGCGTGGCCAGCACACCGGCGCTGGCCTCTGCCGTGGCCAGTTCCTGCGGGCTGGCTGCAAAGGTCGCGGGAATCAGCAGCGGCTGGCGGGTGATGCGGGTCGTCATGTCAATCTGGGACTTCAGGCGCTCATAAACAATGCGCTCGTGCGCTGCATGCATATCGACGATGACCAGGCCCTGCGTGTTTTCGGCCAGGATGTACACGCCCTGCAACTGCGCCAACGCTCGGCCTAGCGGCCAGTCAGCGCGGGGTTGCTCAGCCACTGCTGGCGTGCCACCCGTCAAGGTGGGTGCCACACCAGGCACCTGGGCATTCCCCGAGCGTTCAGGCAAGGGCCACATGGCGTCAAAGTCAGAAGCTCTGTGGCTGCCATTTGCTACATAATTAATAGCTGACTGCCCCCATGAAACCTGCCTAAGTGGGCTTTTTTGTTCTGAAAGCAAAGTCGGTGGCAAGAAGGTGGTCTGTGTGGGGTCAACGGTCTGCGCTGGACTGCTTTGCCCCATCTGACCGCTTGATCGGGGTGTGGCAAGCGCATCTTCTGTGCCATGGCGCACCGCCTGGTGGACTTCCCGGCTGTCCCGAAAGCGCACCTCGATTTTGGTCGGATGCACGTTCACATCGACCCGGGTGGGGTCCATCTCGACATACAGCACATACACCGGCTGGCGGTGGCCGTGCAGCACGTCTTCATAAGCACTGCGGGCGGCGTGGGTGAGCACCTTGTCGCGCACATAGCGGCCATTGACATAGGCAAACTGCTGGTCAGCGCGGGAGCGGGCGGCGTCCGGGATGCCAGCGCGACCCCAGACCCTTATCACTGGTACGGCTGGCACGCCGTTGCTGCCGCGTGCGGCGCTTTCGTACAGCACAGCCACAGACTGCGCTACAAAGTCACTGCCCAGCACATCGGCCAGGCGCTTGTCGTGGGCGGTTTGCCCAGCGTCGTCGCTGCAGGCACGCCATTGCTCGACCAGTTTGCCCTCGTGCCAGATGGCAAAGCCCACGCCGGGCCGCACCAGCGCGTGGCGGCGCACGGCTTCAATGCAGTGAGCCAGCTCGGTGGCGTCGGTTTTTAGAAACTTGCGGCGGGCTGGCGTGGCATAAAACAGCTCGCGCACTTCGACGCTGGTGCCGCGTGCACGCGCTGCGGGTTGCAGCTCGCCGGTGCGGCCATCGAGCTGCCAGGCGTGCTCTGCACCCTCGGTTCTGGACTGCACACTCATGTCGGCAATCGCGTTGATGGCGGCCAGCGCCTCACCCCTGAAACCCATGGTGCCGACTGATTCCAGGTCTTGCAGCGATGCAATCTTGCTGGTGGCGTGCCTTCGCAGCGACAAAGCCAGCTCACCCTGCGCCATGCCGTGGCCGTCGTCTTCAACCGCGATCAGGCGCACGCCGCCCGCCTTCAGGCGTACCGTGATCTGGCTGGCCCCAGCGTCGAGTGCGTTGTCCAGCAGCTCGCGCACCACCGAGGCGGGGCGCTCGACCACCTCACCGGCGGCGATCTGGCTGATCAGCTCGTCAGGGAGTTCGCGGATCGGGCGGCGGGCTGGGAATGGGCTGGACATGGGAGTCGATTTTAGGGCTTGAGTCGCTCACCAAAGCCAGGAAGGGAGATCGGACCTGTCAAAATCCACGCCATGGAAATAATCACCTTTCTCATCGACTTCATCATCCACATTGACAAATATCTGGAGTCTTTTGTCACCACGTATGGCCTATGGGTCTATGCGCTGCTGTTCCTCATTATTTTTGTCGAAACCGGTGTGGTGGTGATGCCTTTTTTGCCGGGGGATTCGCTGCTTTTTGTGGTGGGCACGATGTGTGGGGTGGGCCTGATGAGCTACCCGGTGGCGGTCGGTTTGCTCTTTTTGGCGGCGGTGCTGGGGGATCAGTGCAACTACTCTATTGGCCGTTACTTCGGGCCGAAAGTCTTTGCCTGGCCAAACTCGCGGTTTTTCAACAAGCGGGCATTTGACAAATCTCACGCGTTTTATGAGCGCTACGGCGGCATCACGATTATTTTGGCCCGCTTCGCGCCTTTTTTGCGGACCTTTGCCCCGTTTGTGGCGGGTGTGTCCGAAATGAGCCGCAGCAAATTCACGCTGTTCAACGTCATTGGCGGTGCGCTCTGGGTGGGTAGCATCATCACCGCAGGCTTCCTTTTCGGCAATATCCCGGTGGTTAAAGCCAACCTTGAAAAAATCATCTGGGCAATGATTTTGATTCCCGGCTTGCTGGTGATTTATGGGGCCTGGAAGGCCGGTCGACAGGCCCCGCCGTCTGCGCCCTGACCCATGTTTAGCGTTTTGCGGGCTGGGCCAGCCCAATCAATTCCTCCGCCTTGATGTAGCCCAACACGCCCAGCAGCGCCCGGTGCATGATGGCTGAAAAGCTCTGCCCACCACAGCCCTGAAACCTGGGCGAACATACGAATGACGGCTACTGCTGAGAAACCATCTGACGTGAGCACACTCGCCGGACTGCTGGTGTTTCGCGCCGCGCAAAGCCCGCAGGCGCTGGCAGGTTTGGAGGTGCGCATCGGTGACAACCGCGAACTGCAGATACATGGCACGTCGGTCATGAAGGGTTACTGGAGCTCTTTTTAAGAAGGAGATTGACGCGGTTTACCGTCCGGGTCGGCCTTCCGCATAAACCCTGATGATGCCCATTCGTAAGCAAGCGTATTATTTTCAGAGTGATACCAACGTACCAACGCCTCCACTCCCGGTGAAAAAATATGAATGCACAACCTCTTCCTGAGATTGAACTGTCCCGCTGGACGCAGCCTGGCTCCAGTCGTGTGCCTTTTTGGGTGTACACCGACGCGCAGCTTTACCAGCGAGAGCTTGAAAAAATCTTCTACGGTGCGCACTGGTGTTACGTTGGCCTTGAAGCAGAAATTCCCGATACCGGGGACTACAAACTGAGCCATGTAGGCGAGCGACAGGTGCTGATGGTACGTGACCGCATCGCGCCCAAAGACCGGGCCACTGACCACCGCATCCGGGTGGTTGAAAACCGCTGCGCCCACCGGGGTGTGCGTTTTTGCCAGACCAGCCACGGCAACGCCCGCAGTTTTGTCTGCCCTTACCACCAGTGGACATACAAGCTCAATGGTGATCTGGCTGGTCTGCCTTTCAAGGACGGTGTCAAGGAAGGTGACTGCATTAACGGCGGCATGCCCGAGGACTTTGACATCAAGGACCACGGCCTGACCAAGTTGCGCGTTGCCGTGCTGCACGGCCTGGTGTTTGCCACGTTCAGTGACAACACCGAACCACTGGAGGATTATCTTGGCCCCGACATCATGCCGTGGCTGGACCGCATCTTCAAAGGTTCTGACGGCCCTAAAAAGCTGACGCTGCTGGGCTATAACCGCCAGCGCATTCCGGGCAACTGGAAGCTCATGATGGAGAACATCAAGGACCCCTACCACCCCGGCCTGCTGCACACCTGGTTTGTCACCTTCGGCCTGTGGCGCGCTGACCAGAAAAGCCGCATGGTGATGGATGCCGAGGGCCGTCACGCGGTGATGATTTCACAGCGCAATGAGGGTGGCCAAAATACAGCAGTCACTGCAGGTGTCACATCCTTTAAGTCAAACATGACGCTGCACGATGACCGCCTGCTCGATGTGGTGCCCGAGGCCTGGTGGACGATTGACGATCCATCCAGACCCGGCACAGACATGACCCCCACCGTGACCATGATCACCCTGTTTCCCAGCCTGATCATTCAGCAGCAGGTCAACTCACTGAGCACTCGCCATATCGTGCCGCGCGGCGAGGGTGCGTTTGATTTTGTCTGGACCCATTTTGGTTTTGCAGACGATACGCCGGAGATGACGCAGCGCCGCCTGCGTCAGGCCAATCTGTTTGGTCCGGCGGGTTTTGTCAGTGCAGACGACGGTGAGGTTATCGAGTTCAGCCAGCGTGGGTTTATGCAGGCCGGTGACAGCGGTACCACGCTGTGCGAACTGGGTGGCACCGGCCTTGAGAAGACCGAACACATGGTGACTGAAACCTTGATTCGCAGCATGTACGCTTACTGGAAAAAGGTCATGCAGCCATGACCGCTACACCCGCCCATTCAGACACGGCTGCGGTACTGGCCACGCTGCTGCTGCACCATGAAGTCAACCAGCTCAATGCTGCGTATGCCGCCGCACTGGACGACAAGCGTTTTGACGAGTGGCCGCTGTTTTTTACTGAAGATGGACACTACAAACTTCAGGCGCGGGAGAATTTTGACCGGGGCCTGCCGCTGGCCCTGATGGCGCTTGAGAGTCGCGGCATGATGAAAGACCGCGTGTATGGTGTGACAAAAACCATCTATCACGGACCGTACTACACGCGGCATATCGTCGGTGCGACACGTATCGTCAGTCACAACCCGGAAGCGGTCAAAGCCGAGGCCAGTTATGTGGTGGTTCGCACCAAGCCCGGTGGCGTTGGAGCGGGGGTCAGTGAGGTTTACAACGTGGGACGCTACATGGATGAGCTGGTGCGCGTTGATGGGGCGCTGCTTTTCAAATCGCGACTGGCGGTGTATGACAGTGAAATGGTGCTTAACTCGCTGATCTACCCGGTCTGATAGCCCAGTCAGATAGCCGGGTCTGGTGCATCCCTTGACTCGGCATGTCAAATAAAAAAGCGGTGTGCTGAAATTCAGCACACCGCTTTCTGTGGTTTTTTGCAGGCGCTTACTGCTTTTTGCCGACTTCATTGCCGATCAGGGCACCTGCTGCTGCACCGCCGACAGTACCCAGAGTACCGCCCAGTACGGCATTGCCCACCAGGCCACCAGCGACGGCGCCGACCCCGGTGCCGATTTGCGCGTTGGTTGGATTGGTGCCGCAGCCTGTCAGGGCGATCAGGGTGGCTGCTACTGCTGACAATAAGAGTTTCGAGTTCATGGTGTGTTCCTTTTATGCTGAGAGTTTCAGGCTCTTTCGCGTTTGACGAATGTGCCACTTCAAACCCTTTTTAAAGTCTTTGAAGTGCTGGTGTCTTGGCGCTACCCGTGATTCCAATATAAATCGGCCCTGCGTTCTGCGGTGTAGGAGAAGGTCACTGGTCCCTGTCAGCAGGCTTTGGGAGTGCGGCCAGCGCGGACAGCCTGGTTGGGCAACTGCGCTTTGGCCTGTGGCGTGCGGAGTTTCAAACCTGCCGGTTGCGCGCCAGCGGCGGGTTGCGCGAAAAGTAGCGGCTGATACCGCGCATCAGGGCATCGGCCAGTTGCACCTGATACTCCTCACTGCGCAGTTTGGCTTCCTCGTCGGGGTTGCTGATGAAAGCGGTCTCAACCAATACGCTGGGAATGTCTGGCGCTTTGAGTACCGCAAACCCGGCTTGCTCGACCCGTGGCTTGTGCAGCTTGCCCACGCTGCCGATCTCGCCCAGCATGGCGCTGCCGAGTTTCAGGCTGTCGTTGATTTGCGCGGTGGTGCTCATGTCGAGCAGGGCTTTTTGAACCTGTTCGTCCTTGGCCTTGACGTTCAGGCCACCCACCAGATCGGCAGAGTTTTCCTTGTCGGCCATCCAGCGTGCAGCGCTGCTGGAGGCCCCTTTGTCGCTCAGGGCAAATACGCTGGCCCCCTGCGGTCTGGCGGTAAAAAAAGCGTCTGCGTGAATGCTGATGAACAAATCAGCCTGCACCTTGCGCGCCTTTTGGACGCGGATATGCAATGGCACAAAAAAATCGCTGTCACGCGTGAGGTAAGCGCGCATGTTGGGTTGCTGGTTGATGCGGTCGCGCAGGCGATGTGCGATCTGCAACACCACATCTTTTTCACGCGTGCCGCCAGGGCCGACGGCACCGGGGTCTTCGCCGCCATGGCCAGGGTCCAGGGCGACGATGACCAAGCGGTCTGTCTTGCCTTCGGTTGCTGCGGGCGCTGCGGCTTGCACGGACGGCGCAGGCGAGGGCGTGGACACCACGGGCGCGGGCCTGCTGATACTGGGCCTGGCTGTCACAGGAGCGGGCAAGGGCGCTGGTGGCACAACCACGGCGGGTGCGCTGGAAGGTTTGCCCGACTGCTGGGCCATCAACTCACCCAGCTCATCACGGGCTGGACTGGTGACAGGTGGCGCTGTCATCGCCGGGGCCGCAGGTGGGCGTACCGGGGTGGGTGATGCGGGTGGCAAGACCGGTGGTTTATCGATCAGTCTTTCGGCTATCAGCGCTTCCAGCGGGTCTGCAGGTTGCGCAGGGTACAAGTCGAACACCAGCCGGTACTGGTAGGCCGCCACAGGCCGTAGGGTGAACACTTGCGGCAGCATGGGCTGCTTCAAGTCCATGACCAGGCGCACCACACCCGGTGCGTTTTGCCCGACGCGAATGCGGGAAATGTTTGGATCATCGGACTTGACCTTGGCCACCAGTTCACGCAGGGCCGGAATCAGGTCAATGCCTTCAATGTCCACCGCCAGACGCGGCGGGTCAGCGATAAAAAACTGCTTGGCCTTGATCTCGCTGTCTGACTCAATCGTCAGCCGGGTGTAGTCTTTGGACGGCCAGACGCGCACCGCCAAAATCGTGGCTCCGCGCGCAATGTGCTGCACGCCCAGGAGCAGTACGGCGCTGCCGAGTTGCATGGCCTGCCTGCGGCTGATGGGATTGAGGGTGTTTTTCATGCGAGCAACGCTTCTCCTGTTGAGGTGAAAGCACGCAAGACCACGGAACGTGCATCGCCCGCCAGGACTTCGATCGCGACAATCAGGTCGGCTTGCGGCAGGTGAGGCCCGGCTTTTTCGGGCCATTCAACCAGTTTGAGTCCGGGGCTGGCAAAAATCTCGCGAAACCCGGCTTCTTCCCATTCGTTGGGGTCATTGAAGCGGTAAAAGTCAAAGTGCCAGATGTCCAGACCCGCCAGCGTGTAAGGCTCCACCACGGCATAGGTCGGGCTTTTGATGCGGCCGGTCACGCCCAGCGCCTTGAGCAAATGGCGCACAAAAGTCGTTTTGCCTGCCCCCAAATCGCCGCGCAGCTCCAGCATGGCGTGGCTAAGCGCTGGCTGCATGGCCAGGCGTTGGGCAAAGGCCTGCGTGGCAGCCTCATCTGGCCAGGTCAATGTTTTTACAATCAAGGGGTGCAATCGCTTATTCGTCAAGTCAATCATCCATTCAATCATCCACTGGTGCCGCAAATTCAAACGTGGGCGCGTGAGCTTGGATTCTCGCAAATTGGCATTGCGGGCATTGATTTAACGTCAGCCGAAGCCGGATTATCAGCCTGGCTGGCCGCAGGCTTTCACGGCGACATGCATTACATGGCATCGCATGGGCTTAAACGGGCACGACCCGCCCAATTGATACCCGGCACGGTCAGCGTCATCACCGCACGCATGGACTACCTGCCCGAGTCAACCCCGGCAGACTGGCAGGCGGTGGAGTTCAGCCGGCTGGAGCGTCCCGCCGAGGCCATTGTCTCGGTCTATGCCCGGGGGCGCGACTACCACAAGGTCATGCGGCCCCGCCTGCAAAAACTCGGTGAACGCATTGCCGCGCAGGCTCAATTGCTGGGCCACCGCGCTTTCACGGACTCTGCCCCGGTGCTGGAGGCCGAGCTCGCCGCCAGGTCGGGCCAGGGCTGGCGCGGCAAGCACACGCTGGTGCTCAACCGTGAGGCCGGGTCGATGTTTTTTCTGGGCGAGATTTATGTGGACATGGCCCTGCCACCGAGCCTGCCCGTGAGCCCGCACTGCGGCAGTTGCAGCGCCTGCATGGACGTGTGCCCGACGCAAGCCATCGTTGCACCGCACCAGCTCGATGCACGGCGCTGCATTTCTTACCTGACCATCGAGCATGCCGGGCCGATTCCGCTTGAGTTGCGGCCCCTCATCGGCAACCGGATTTACGGCTGTGACGACTGCCAGCTGGCCTGCCCCTGGAACAAGTTCGCCCAGCGCAGTGCCTTGCCCGATTTTGACGAGCGCCAGGGCTTGAGTGGTCAGCAACTGGCCAGTTTGTTTGCCTGGAGCGAGGCCGAGTTTTTGAAGTTCACTGAGGGCAGTGCGATACGGCGCATCGGCCATGAGCGCTGGCTACGCAATATTGCCCTGGCCATGGGCAACGCCCTGCGTGCTGGCCATGACAACGGCATACGCCAGGCACTGCTGGCACGGCAAGGGCATGCCAGCGAAGTGGTCAGGGAGCAGGTGGCCTGGGCGTTGAATGTCAAGGCAGAAATTTCCAACGCAAAAGCGGATTCATTCAACGCGGAGAAGAGGAGAACGTCGGAGGACGCTGAGTAAAGGCAGATAAAAAGACAAGTTGAAAACGTATCTCCGCGTCCTCCGCGCGCCCCCTCTTCTCCGCGTTGAAAATTTTTGGGGCTGCGCCAGGAGTTACAGTTCAGGCACTGAAAACGCCTCCAGCCCACGTATTACGTTGGCCGTCAGCTATTAAAACAGTAGCGGTATATCCATGAAATACGTCCAGGGCAACTACAGCTGACGAAGCACCCCGAGTGCAAACGGCAAACTCGCCATGCCCAGCAGCGTGGACAGCGTGACCAGACCCGCCACGTAGCCGCCGTTGTAGCCCATGCGGGCAGCCAGCACATACGCACTGGAGGCCGTGGGCAGGGCTGAAAATGCCAGCAGGATGGTGGTTTGTACCGGCGTCAGCCCAAAGGCTTTGGCCAGGCCCAGGGCTATCAGCGGCAACAGCAGGTGCTTGATGGACAACACCGCGACCGACAGGGTTTTGGCGTTCGACAGGTGCCCGAACTGCATGCCCGCACCTGCGGCCAGCAGACCCAGCGCCAGCGAAGCCCCGCCAATGCGCGTGACAGTGGGCTCCAGCCAGACGGGCAGCGTGAACCCCAGCAGGTTGGCCGCCAGGCCTGCAGCGGTTGCCAGAATCAAAGGGTTACGCAGCAGCTCTGCACCAAAGTTGCGTCTGGCGTGCCGTGCCATGGGCCACACCGCACCGACGTTAAAAAGTGGCACGCAGGCACCAATCAACACGGCGATCAATTGCAAGCCTTCTCTGCCGCCCAGCCGGTCTGCCAGCGCCAGCGCGATAAAAGAGTTAAAGCGAAAAGCCACCTGGGCGCTGGCCGCGTGGTCACGCCGGTCAATATGCCGGCCCAGCCAGGGCAGATAGGGCAGGCTGTAAGCCAGCGCAATGCCACTGAGCCCCAGCAGCAGCCCGGCACCGATCACGGCAGAAGTGGCACCCAGGTCGAGCGGGGTGCGCACAATCGACTGAAACAGCAGCACCGGGAACAAAAAGTAATACACCAGCGTTTCAACCTGGTCCCACACCGTGCGGTTCAGGGCGGTGTAGCGGCAGATCAGATAACCGCAAACAATCAGGGAAAAATCAGGAAAAAGGAGTTGCGCGTAATTCACCACATGAGAATAACCGCAAAGACAAGCGCAAAGCGGGCGTTGATTCGGGTTTGCCCTTATGCGTAATCCAGCAGTTGCCACCATTTCATTTGACGTACCATTTCGGCTATCCAAATTTGAAGGACTTGAACATGCAACGTCGATCTGCTTTTATCAAAACCGCACTGGCGACCATAGCGCTGACCACAGTGGCGGGCACCGCCTTGGCACAGGGCTATCCCAACAAGATCATCAAGCTGCAAATCCCTTTTGCACCCGGTGGCACCACCGACATCATTGGCCGCGTGATTTCCGAGCCGCTGGGCAAGGCGCTGGGCCAGACCGTGGTGGTTGAAAACCGGGCCGGCGGCGGCGGCGTGGTGGGTGCAACCGAGCTGGCCCGCGCGCAGCCTGACGGCTACACACTGGGCATGGCGACGGTATCGACCACAGCGGCCAACCCGGCCATCAACGCGAAAATTCCGTACAACACGCTGACCGATTTCACGCCGATCATCAACATTGCAGCGACGCCCAATATTTTGGCGGTACACCCGGGTTTTCCGGCGAAAAACTTCAAGGAGTTCCTGGCTGAGGTCAAGAAAAACCCGGGCAAGTACGCGTTCTCATCGTCCGGCACGGGCAGCATTGCGCACCTGCAGATGGAGCTGTTCAAAAACCTGAGCGGCACCTTCATCACGCACATTCCCTACCGCGGCTCTGGCCCGGCGCTCAACGACACCGTGGCGGGCCAGGTCAACATGATTTTTGACAACCTGCCGTCTGCACTGCCGTTTGTTTTGCAAAAGCGGCTGGTCCCCATTGCCATTGCTGCACCCCAGCGCATCGCCGCCCTGCCCGATGTTCCGACTTTCAAGGAGTTGGGTCTGGAGCCGGTCAACCGCATGGCTTATTACGGACTCATTGGCCCCAAGGGCCTGTCAAAAGAAGTCGTTGAAAAAGTCAGTGTCGCCACCAAAAAAGCACTGGAAGACCCCGCCGTGCGCAAGCGCATTGAAGACACCGGTTCCGTCATCATTGCCAACACGCCCGAGCAGTTTGCCGAGCAGATCAAGGCCGAGTACGAGGTGTATAAAAAGGTGGTGACGTCAGCCAAGCTCACGCTGGAGTGATGGCGCAAAGCGTTCAGTCACAGCCGCCTGCAGACGGCTTTTTTTGTGATGGTCAGGACTTGTGCGCACCATAAGCCGGCATTGACAGCTTGTCAAAAAACACGCACCAAGCCTGCTGGCATGACGCGTCAATTCATACACCATGTTCCAGCCTCACTTCAGCCCCGCCGCAGACCGCAACAAGCAGGCTATTTTTGATGTCTTGCGCCAGGTGTTGCCACCGCGCGGCCATGCACTTGAAATCGCCTCTGGCACCGGCCAGCACGTCACCTGGTTCGCTGCAGGCCTGGCTGACTGGACCTGGCAGCCCACCGATGCACTGCCCGCTGCCATGGCATCCATCACCAGTTGGGTGGCAGCGCAGCGGCTGGCCAATGTACGACCGCCCCTGGTTCTTGACGTGATGGCATCTGAGTGGCCGCCCGCAGATCAGCAGTTTGACCTGATTTACTGCGCCAACATGCTGCATATTTCACCCTGGGCAACCTGCACTGCACTGATGCAGGGCAGCGCATGTCACCTCGCGCCGGGTAGACAACTCATCACCTATGGGCCGTACTTCGAGCGCGACGTGCCTGCCTCACAAGGCAACCTGGCGTTTGACCAGAGCTTGCGGGCGCAAAATCCGGCCTGGGGTATTCGCAATCTTGAAAATGTGGCGCAAGTAGCCGCTCAAGCGGGCCTGCAGCTGCATGCACGGCATGCCATGCCTGCCAACAATTTGCTGTTGGCCTGGCAAGCAACAAAGTAGCCGCTATAAGTCTGGCCGACGGCCTTTTTGCACCGGGTTGGCGGTCAGCCAGTTGGCCGGGTAGGCCCGCATGAACTCGCGGGCGTTGTCCGGGCGGGCAGACAGCCAGGCGTCGTAGGCCCCTTCGTTCAGAATTGCCAGCATGCGTTTTTCGGCGCCAGGCTGCTGGTAGCGGCTCATCAATGCATGGCTGTTGGCGTTGACGGTCAGCAGTGTGTAGCTGTCGATCACGTCACCCTCGCTGCCCGTCCAGCGCTCCCATAGCCCCGCCACACCCATCGGTTTGCCATCGACCCGGGCGATACGGGTGGGCACGGCCTTGCCGCTGCGCCAGTCTTCATCCGTGAAGGCCATCATGGGCACAATACAGCGCTGCCCATTGAGCCAGGCATCGCGGAAGTTGGTCGATGTGGTCACGGTTTCCGAGCGGGCATTGACCAGTTTGGTCGAGCGCAGTTTGGCATCAGACGCTGACTTGACCCACCTCGGCACCAGACCAAACTGCCCGCTGGCCAGCTCGTTTGCGGGTTTGGCCGCTTCAATAGCTGCATCAACCGGGGCCGAAGCCCGGCGGATAAAAACGCCCGGTTTGCGGGGCCATACCTCGGCATTCACCGGAGCCGCAGGCTCGGCCACATGGAAGGCATCGGTATAGAGCGCGGTGTTGTGAATGCTTTCATATCGGGTACTCATGCGTTGATGCTATCGCAATACAAGCCAGCCAAAGCCCTGTTGGTCGCGACAGGCAACCTCTGTGTGGTGCCCGACTCAGTTCCTGCGCGTCACCAGCGAATAAATCACCAGCAAAATAATGGCTCCAACCACTGAGGCGATAAAGCCTGCGGTCTGACCGGGGCGGTACCAGCCCATGGCCGTGCCTGCATAGCCCGCCAGAAAAGAGCCTGCAATGCCCAGAATAATGGTCATGATCCAGCCCAGAGGGTCATTGCCCGGCTTGAGAAAACGGGCGACCAGGCCAACGATGAGGCCGATAAAAATGGTGGCGATGATGGACATTTAAAAATCTTCTGAAAGTTTGCAGGGTTTGAAATGGGAACCCTTGAAACTGTAGTGCGGCAGTCACCCACAGGCACGACAATTCGTGCCAGACCTGCTGTAGGACAACGCCCGGTTTTGCTACGCAGCCGATGCCTGGTTTGTGGCGAGGACTGGCGTAGCGATGCGGCTGGTCGGTATCTGGTAGTTGCGGTCATCAAACAGGTCAATGCCGCACGACAGGGATTCAGCCCATTCAAAAAACTGGGCGATGGCCGGGCCCGTGAGCGGCGCGCCGTGTTGCGGCACCAGCATGGCGATGTCAAGCTGGCGCGCCATGCGAACCCACAGCCGCATGACCTTGTTGGACACCATGTAACAGCGGTGAAAGCCCTCCATCAGCGGCAGGTGGGGCAGCAGGTCTGTCACCGGCAGCTGTGCCTTCAACCCCCACATCATCGACACCCCGAGGTCGCCGGTAAACAAAATACGGCTGATGGGGTCATAAAAATGAAAGTTGCCTTCAGAGTGCAAAAAATGCGCAGGCAGCAGCCACAGCTCGCTTTTGCCCAGGCTCAGGCGGCCACCACTGTCGGCCACGCCAATCAGGCGGTTCTCGGTCTTGCCCATTTTGGTGAAATGCGGCACAAAACGCTCCCAGACGCGTGAGATCACCAGCTGCGCCGGCGTGGATGTGAGCCAGCGGTCCAGCGCAGCAATGATGTCGGGGTCTGCATGGGAGGCAATGATGTAGGAGAGTTTTTGCGGACTGAAGTAGCGCGACATGCCCAGAAACAACTCATTGAAGGCCAGGTTGCCGCCGGGATCGATGATGGCACCCGTGCCGTTGTCAACAATCAAAAACTGGTTGGACTGCACAGCCTGCTGGTCTTGCTCGACCAGATCGGTAAACATCAGGCAGGCGTGCTGGCTGTCGCGGTAAAGCTCAATAGGCATGCGGGTTGGCGTGGCGTGACGCGTTTGGAAAACTGTGACTTTAAAGTCACTCGTACGGCGGTGTATTGATACAAATCAAGAACGCACCACATGTCTGCCCAGACGGCCAGTGCAGCCCAGACACGAGTGGGCCGTTCAGGGCCTTGTCAGCCAGATTTTGAAACACTGATACGCTGCTGCGATCCATGAAGCCCGCGCATTTGCCCCTTTCCAGCCGCACTGCGTTACCGCACAGCCTGCTGCGCTTTAACAAGCCCTATGGCGTATTGAGCCAGTTCACCCCCGAAGGCCGCTGGCGCGGGCTCAAAGACTTTATTGACGCTCCAGGCGTGTACGTGGCCGGGCGGCTGGACGCCGACAGCGAGGGCCTGCTGCTGCTGACCAGCGACGGCCGCTTGCAAGCGCGCATTGCAGACCCGCGCTTCAAGCTTGAAAAAACCTATTGGGCGCAGGTGGAAGGTGTGCCAGATGAAGCGGCGCTTGAGGCTTTGCGGCGCGGCGTGCAGCTCAATGATGGCCCCACCCGCCCGGCCAGAGCCCGGCTGATGGTGCCAGCGCCTGAACTGTGGGCGCGCGATCCACCGATCAGGCACCGGCTGGCCAGCCCGACCGCCTGGCTGGAACTGGCGATTACCGAGGGCCGCAACCGGCAGGTACGGCGTATGACGGCAGCAGTGGGTCACCCGTGTCTGCGTCTGGTTCGGGCAGCGATTGGGCCGTACACGCTGGAGGGGCTGGCACCGGGTGCGTATGCAGAAGCTGACAGCTCACAATTAACGTAACTACGCAGCAGGGCTGACCAAACTGAACTTCCAACGCAAAGCCGCAAAGATGCAAAGCTCGCCAAGCCGGTCCATTGAGTCTTTGACTTCGCGTTCTTTGCGCTTTTGCGTCTTTGCGTTGGAAACTTCGCCCGGGTACCTGAGTCGTTAAAAATTAACGATCAAATAGGCCGTTAGCGCAGGCTTTGCCTGGGCTACCCGCTATTGATTAGATAGCAAATTGGCCTGGAGTCAGGAGCCCGGCATAGCCCCTGGCTGGGCCACCGAAAAGCTCAGGTTGCCCCACTGGCTGTCCCAGTCGATGTCTTTCTCGCCCACCACAGTAACCATATGCACGACGCTGAGCATCCAGGCACCCGCGTAGGGCAGGTTGACGGCGACCTTGCCATCTGCTGCCGTGGTAGCGCGGACGATGACGGTTTGTCCTTCGCGTTTGTTACCGGGCTCGCCATCGCCTTTGTTCCAGGCCTTGAGCAGCGCCCCGGCCAGCGGCACGCCGTCAAACAGTACCTGTATACCCAGTGCATCGCCCGGTGCCATGGTCAGCGGGTCAGACAGCGGCACCAGCTCCAGCCGCTGGCCTGTGCGAACGGCATAAGTCATGTCCGGGGCCGCAGGTACTGCAGTTTGCGCGGCGGCATTGGATGGTGTCGCAGCAATGGCCCGCACCAGCGTTTTGACATAACGCTGGTAGCGCTCGCGACCAGGTTGCGTGGCAGTGCCTGCAGCAATACGCATGGCCTTGATGAAATCCATGCCCTCGTCATGCAGATAAGCGTGAAACGTGTCGGCTGGCAACGAAATAAAGCTGGGCTGGCTGTCAAAAATAACCATCTGGGTGCCCGCAGTGGGCAGCGATATCGACAGCACCGGCAGCGCGGCGCGCAAAGACAGGATCGGTGCGAGGTCTCGCGCACCCGCTGCCGAGTACTCGCGCAAGGCTACCGTCTGTGACCCGACAAAAGGCAATTTTTCACCCCGAAAAAATTCGCCCACCTCCAGGGTCAGCCGGGCGGTGCTGCCCACCTGCAGCGGGTTGGGTGCAGGGTTGATCCAGAACTCGTGCGCCTGAGCGGACAGCGTGGCACTGAGACAGACCATCAGGGCCAGGCGATGCGCAAGTTGGGTCATGGTCATGGTCGGTTAAAGGTGATGGTGGTAGTGGTGATGGTGGTAGTGGTGATGGCGGGCGAAACGGTCTGGGCAATGATGCCACGACCCTTACCGATTCAAGACGGGCGCGCTGCGGGCAGCGCTTGCCGCGTGGCCTGCCCCGTACTCTGAGCCTTGCGGGTGACCAGAAATACCCCCGGCAGGATCAGCGCCGCGCCTGTCAGATGGTGCCAGCCCAGTGACTCCCCCAGCACCGCCCACGCCACCACAGCGGCATACAGCGGCCCCAGATACAGTGCCACGGCGACACGGCTGGCACCCAGTATTTTTTGCGCCCAGCCATACATCCAGTAAGCCGCCAGGCCCGGCACCAGCCCGGCTACCACCACCAGCCAGAGCGCTTGCAGGCCCCAGTGCGTCAGGCCAGGCTGCTGCGTCTCCCATGCGGCAAATGGCAGCAACACCGCTACACCTCCCAGGCAAATGGCGGCCAGTCGCGCTGTAGCACTCAAACTGCTGGGCCACTTCTTTTGCAGCAAAGCATAAGCGGCCCATGCCACGGTAGCGCAAACAATCCAGGCATCGCCCGGCACAAACCGGACCGAGCCCAGCGCCGTCCACTGGCCCTTGACCACCACATGCAGCACACCAGCCAAGGCCAGCGCCACACCCAGAGCCTGACGCAGGCTAAAACGCTCGCCCAGCCAGCGCGCTGACCCCAGTGCAATCAGCACCGGAGAAATCGAATAAATCAGTGCCATATTCATGGTGCTGGTGGAGCGCGCGCCCTGGTACACCCAGGCGCCACATACCAGCATGCCCAGCGCGCCCAAAATGGCATATTGCCACCACACCCGCGCAAGCTCGTCACGCCGGCGCCACAGCTCATGGCCAGACCATGCCAGCAACACCACCGCAGCCAGAGCCCAGCGGCCCAGCGCCATCAGGTGCGGCCCAATCACGCCGGGTGCCCGCCGCGCCACGATGTAGTTGACCGTCCACAGCATGGGCACCAGCCAGACCAGTACCAGGGCGATGCGCGTATGTCGCTGTGCCTGCTCAGACATGCAGGGCGTCAAGGCTATGCGCGTCGTGTTCTGGCTGCGCAGTGTGAGGGCTCTGTGCAAGCGCCATCACGTCATGCGCTGGCAGGCTTTTCAGGCGGTGGTCGCTCCAGACCTGACGCCAGCGGCGGCTGCCCGGCTGGCCATGGCGCAGGCCCAGCATGTGACGGGCAATCGCGCTCCAGGGCGTGCCGTGGACTGCGGCCTCACGCGCCATGTAGCTGACCATCTGCGCCTCGACCGATTCGCGGGTGATGTGCGTCGGCGCGTTACCGAAAAATTCAGCGTCCCACGAGGCCAGCCAAAACGGATTGTGGTAGGCCTCACGGCCCACCATGACGCCATCGACGTGCTGCAGTTGCCCAGCAACCTGCGCGCCCGTAGTGAAGCCGCCGTTGATGGCGATAGTCAAATGCGGAAATTCCCGCTTGAGCTGGTGCACCAGCTCGTAGCGCAGCGGCGGAATGTCGCGGTTTTCCTTGGGGCTCAGGCCCTTGAGCCAGGCGTTGCGGGCATGCACGATAAAAACACTGCAACCGGCCTCACTCACAGTGCCGACAAAATCGCGCACAAAACCATAGCTCTCGGTTTTATCAATGCCGATGCGGTGCTTGACAGTCACCGGCACGCTGACCGCGTCCACCATGGCTTTCACGCAATCCGCCACCAGTTGCGGCTCGGCCATCAGGCAGGCGCCAAAAGCGCCGCGCTGCACACGCTCGCTCGGGCAGCCGCAGTTCAGGTTGATCTCGTCATATCCCCACTGCTCGCCCAGCCTGGCGCAATGCGCCAGATCAGCCGGCTCGCTTCCGCCCAGCTGCAAAGCCACAGGATGCTCTTGAGCGTTAAAGCGCAGGTGGTGCTCAACATCGCCATGGATCAAGGCACCGGTGGTGACCATTTCTGTGTAAAGCAGCGCATGGCGCGATAGCAAGCGGTGAAAGTACCGGCAATGTTTATCTGTCCAGTCCATCATCGGGGCAACGGATAAACGCCAGGGGGATGCAACAACAGGTGATGACGGGGATGCGTAGGGGTGTGACACGTGGGAGTCGGGTGAAAGCGCGGACATCCCTGCATTTTCCCAGAAAGACGGGGTGCTGGAGATCGAGTAGCGGTTAGACCCGGATGGCTACCCATACCGTCAGCGTCATGCTGGGCGAGGAAGTTAACATGCAGGCACATCAGGCCAGTGCGTAACCGAATCATGAGAGGGGGACAAAGATGACCACAACCCAAACCCGTACCGTGTTAAAAACCGGCAAGTCAGTGCGCAGTTTCAGGCGTAGCGATCTAAATATTTTCAGGTTTGCTGCCCAACTCACCATGTTGGCTAACTTCGCCCTGCTGACGGCATGTACCTCTGTGACATTGCCAGACTGGAGGGCAGCGGATTCCAGCACACCCACTGCGGCTACCACAGCAGTACCCGTACCCGTTGTCACTGCGCCACCCAAACCTGCTGGAGCGGCCTCGGCACCATTGGCGTCCGCACCAGCGCTGCCAAGCACGGTCATTACAGTCACTCCTGCCCAGCCCGGTGAGGCAGCCGCGCCTTACAGCGCAGCCGTGGCAGCACGCTTTGCGCCTCCGTCTGTGACCTACACCACGCCGGGGCTGCAGGGCAGCCGTGTCAACTTCACCACGCAGGCAGAAATTCAGGCCTGGTTACGTGAGCAGGCTGCAGCTGCATCGCGCACGCCGGGCGTTGTGGCAACGGTGCTGCCGTATGGCCGGACGCAGCGCGGGGTTGACCTTGAGGCGCTGGTGTTGACCCGCAGCGCCAATACTGATCCGGGCACGCTGCTAGCGTCAGGCAAACCCACGGTGTTGCTGCTAGGCCAGCAGCATGGCAATGAGCCCGCGGGCAGTGAAGCCCTGCTGGTCATAGCGCGTGAGCTGGCGCAGGGCCTGCTGCAGCCGCTGCTGGAAAAGATCAACGTCGTGATTGTGCCGCGCGCCAACCCGGACGGTGCCAGCAGTGACCAGCGCGCCACCTACGGCGGTCTGGACATGAACCGTGACCACTTGCTGCTCAACACGCGCGAAGCGCAGGCGCTGGCCAAACTGGAGCAGGGTTACCAGCCCACGGTGGTGGTGGATGCGCATGAGTACACGGTGGTGGGACGCTACCTTGAAAAGTTTGGCACGGTGCAAAAGTTTGATGCCTTGCTGCAATACGCCACCACAGCCAACCTGCCAGAGTTTTTAACCAAGGCAGCAGAAGAGTGGTACCGCCGCCCGCTGCTGGCAGCGCTCAAAAACGAAGGCTTGAGCACCGAGTGGTACTACACCACATCCAGCGATCTGCAGGATAAAAAAATCTCGATGGGTGGCGCGCAGCCCGATACCGGACGCAATGTCAACGGGCTGAAAAATGCTGTCAGCCTGCTGATTGAAACCCGTGGTGTGGGCATTGGCCGACTGCATATCCAGCGGCGTGTGCATACCCATGTGGTGGCGCTGTCCAGTGTGCTGGCCAGCACGGCCCAGCGCACATCCGAGCTGACCCAGCTGCGCCCTTATATTGACAAGGAAGTCAGCCTGCTGGCCTGCAAGGACGAAGCGGTTGTGCAGGCCGACCTCACGCCTGGAAAATACGAGCTGATGATGCTCGACGCCATCAGCGGTGCTGACAAAGCTGTGCTGGTCGATTGGGACTCGGCTCTGGTGCTGCGCAAAATCAAGGCGCGTGCACGCCCCTGCGGCTACTGGCTGTCAGCGGCATCCAGCACGGCTGTCGAGCGGCTGCGGCTGCATGGCGTGCAGGTGTTGCGGGTGGCCGAGACAGGCGGCATGCTGGGTGACCGCTACCTGGAAACCGCACGCAGCATGGGCGAGCGCCAGGACGTGCGCGGCGCCATTGCAGACACCAATGCCATCACACAGGTACAGGTCAGCCTGAGCCGGGGGCTGGTAGATGTGCCGCGCGGCAGCTATTACGTGCCACTTGGCCAGCCATTGGGCAACCTGGTCGTGGCCGCACTTGAACCTGACACCCAAAGCAGCTACTTTGCCAACCACCTGATTGCCGATGTGCAAAGCATTGTGCGTGTGATGGCGCCGCCCAATGTCAAACTTGAAGAGTTGCCCTGATGTCTGCCATGGGGCACGGGCTCGGCAAAGCTGTGTGACAGAACGCGTTACCCGTCAGCTACGCCAGGAGTCTGAGCCTGGCGTTTGTTAGCATCTGTCCAGAGTTGATATTTAAAAAAAGGACTTTCCATGAAAAAATTTGAGCTTATATCCGACATGCTGACCATGAGCGGCGTGTTCTACCCCACGGGTTATGCGTTCATCATGTTCCCGACCGCTGAAGCGGCAGAACAGGCAGCGCATGACATTGAAAGCCATTCCGGGTTCACAGCGCCAGTCATGCTGCTGGACGCGTCGACGGTTTTAAAAGAAATTGGCAAGGTTGATGGTGAGTCGGATGTGGATTTGCCTTCTGTCGGAACGGAAGGCGCAACAGTGCGACGCTACGTTGACCTGGCGCGCAAGGGAAACGCAGCACTCATGGTGAAAGTAGACTCGGATGAAGATGCTGAACGGGTGATGGTAGCCGCACGCAAGATGCAGTTTTCTTATGGTCAGCGCTACCACATGCTGGCGATGGAAGACCTGGAATAGCTTGAAAGCAACACGGCTTTGCGAGCTGATCAGTCATGGTCCATAAAGTTACCCGGACCACCCGGACAAGAAAAAAATGAAAAACAGCCCGCCTGCCATTGAATTTTTCTTTGACTGCTCCAGCCCCTGGACGTATCTTGCTTTTCGCACCCTGCAGCCGCTGGCAGCAGAGTTGAAGGCTGGCATCAGCTGGCGACCGGTGCTGGTGGGCGGCATTTTCAACAGTGTCAACAAGGGCATTTACACCGCCCGTGAAGACATCAACTCGCCAAAAAACCGTTATGTACTCAAAGACCTGCAAGACTGCGCGCGCCAGGCCGGTGTGACAATTGTTTTCCCGCCCAAAGTGTTCCCTGTCAACAGCGTCAAAGCCATGCGCGGGTGTGTGTGGATTGCCCACGATGCCGAAGCCAGAGGCGTCAAAAACCATTGCCTGGACTTTATAGAGGCTACGTTCGCCGCCTACTTCACACGGCAGGAAAACATTTCACAAGACGCTGTGCTGGCGGCCATTTGCGTACAGTCGGGCATTGACGCTGAAGCTTTTTTGGCGGGTATTGCACAGCCACACATCAAGGACGCGCTCAAGGCCAACACAGACGAAGCCATTGCACGCGGTGCCTTTGGCTCGCCTACTTTTTTTGTCGGTGACGACATGTATTTTGGCAACGACCGTTTGCCGCTGGTCGCTGCTGCCGTGAGACGGGCCATGAGTATTGAATAAACTGCTGGTACAGACGTTTTTTTCAGGGCTTTTTGTTGAGCTGGGCCAGTGCGGTTGCTTTGGCCTCCTGCCGGGCACGCCGGTTAAAAGAGACCAGGTCAGCCTGAAAGTTGCTGTCACCGCCACGGGTTGTCTGATGCGGTGGGCGCTCCTGATCTTGCGCCTCACCCAGAAAAGCGGCCCGCATCGCTGTGCTTTTAGGCAGATCAGTCACCAGCACCACGGTGTAGGCCAGGCCGCAGTCTGACAACAATTTTTCTTTCAACGCCCGTGTGGCCTGGGGCAGCCCGCGCTTGCCTGGCAGATCAACGCAACCTATCACCTTGCCTTGAGGTGTACACACGGTATAGGTGCAGTACACGCCATTTAAAAGCTCTTGCCAGCGCTGGGCGGTGCCCTCTTGTTTTTTATCGGTCGGCACTGTGAACCGCAACACGGGCACTTTGACCATCACCATGTGGTCATGAAAGGTGGCTGCGAGCCACTTTAGACCGGCCCGCTCTTCGCTGGTCAACAGACTGCGTGCCGCCAGCGGCCACTTGTCTGGCACGAGCGGATCAGGCACACGCCTGGTGCGCAGCCACCACGCGTACAGCCCGGCACCCAGCAGCGTACCGGCTACCAGAGTCAAGCCCATCACTAACCATTCAGACAAGTCCAAGATGCCTCCGATTTTTCTGGTCACCGCCCTTATGCCTGCGGCAATGACCCACAGTAACCCACAATAACCCATGTTAAACCTGCCGGACTGGCTGGCACGGTGTATTGACAGTACACCGCTGGGTTTTACCGCCGGTTGCACGTTGAGTGCCATTTTTTGCGAAAAATACGGCCAGACGTTATGCTGGCTTTTTCACAGGAGCGCAAAATGCAACTCAAAACTGCCCAGGATTTTGACCAGGAACTCTTGATTTTGTTTGATGCCTATGTGCATGGCACCCTGGACAGACGCGGGTTTCTGGAGCGTGCACAGAAGTTCGCGGTCGGCGGCATGACCGCCGGCATGTTGCTGACTGCACTCAGTCCTGACTTTGCACGCGCGCAGGTGGTTCCCAAAGACGACAAGCGCATCAAAACCGAGATGCTTGAGTACCCGTCAACAGCAGGCACCGGCACAGTCAAGGGCTATCTGGCCAAACCAGCCAACGCCACGGGCAAGCTGCCTGTGGTGCTGGTGGTGCATGAAAACCGGGGCCTGAACCCGCACATTGAAGACATCGCCCGTCGCCTCGCGCTCGACAACTTTATCGCTTTTGCGCCCGATGCCTTGACGCCGCTGGGCGGCTACCCAGGCGACGAAGACAAGGCACGGGAGCTGTTCGCCAGACTCGACCAGAAAAAAGCCACGGAGGATTTTGTGGCGGCGGCCAACTATCTGAAGAGACGGCCCGAATCCAGCGGCAAGATTGGGGTGGTGGGATTTTGCTATGGCGGCGGCATGGCGCATGTGCTGTCGGTGCGCATGCCCGAACTCAATGCAGCCGTGCCGTTTTATGGCAACCATCCTGCCGTAGAAGATGCCGCCAGGGTCAAGGCACCCCTGCTGATTCACTTCGCGGCGGTTGACGAGCGCATCAATGCGTCGTGGCCTGCTTATGAGGCGGCCCTGAAGGCAGCAGGGGCGCGTTACACCGCCCATCAGTACCCCGGCACGCAGCACGGCTTTAACAACGACACCACACCCCGCTTTGATGCGGCTGCGGCCAGGCTCGCCTGGGAAAGAACGCTGGCGTTTTTCAATACCAGCTTGCGCACCTGAGCAGAAAACTCAACGCAGGCGCAGGGTCAAGCCCACCGCGCCCAATCCGCCGCACCTGACGCGCCAGCAGGGCGCCCTGCTGCGGGCAGCGCTTAACCCCAGACGACCGAACGCATGGAAATCGAGCCACCCTGAAAGCTGGTGTTGAAAAACCGCATTGGCTCTTTCGCATCCACGGCACCTGCGGCATACAGCAGAGGCAGGTAATGCTCGTGCGTAGGGTGCGCCATTTTGGCCAGCTGCCCGAGTTTGAGAAAGTTTTTCAGGGCGCCCAGATTGCCCTGCTGCAGATAGCCGCCAATGGTCTGGTCAAACTCCAGTGCCCAGTCATAGGCTTGGCTGCCCGATGCGCCGCGCTGCATCTGGCCCAGGTTATGCACGATGTTTCCGCTGCCCACAATCAGCACGCCGCGCTCGCGCAGGCTTTTGAGCTGCTGCGCCAGCGCATCATGGTCTTCGGGCGGGCGGCTGTAGTCCATGCTGAGCTGGATCACCGGAATATCCGCAGCCGGGAACATGGGCTTGAGCACCGACCACGCGCCGTGATCCAGGCCCCATTGCGAAGCGTCCAGCCCCAGCGGCAAAGAACCGCGCTGCCTGACCAGCTGGCTGATGGCACGCGCCGCAGCTGCGTCGCCCGGGGCCGGATACTGCTGGTCAAACAGCTCTTGGGGAAAGCCGCCAAAGTCATGAATGGTTTTGGGCCGATCCATGGCGGTCAGCCACCAGCCTTCGGTCAACCAATGGGCTGAAATACACAAAATCAGCTGCGGGCGCGCGATGGTTGAGCCAAAGCTTGCGCCCAGCACCCGCCAGCTCTCAAAGTATTCGTTGCCAGCAAGCGCGTTCATGGGACTGCCATGGCCTAAAAATACGACAGGCATCCTGTCAGAGCTTTTGAGCGAGGCAATCTGCTCTAAGGCGGCTAAATCTGTTGTGGTGGGCATAAGGGCATCCTTGATGCTTGACTTTACCGGTCAATCCGGCAAAACTTTTGTTTTTCAGTCGCTTAATTGGCAGGAATTTTCAACCGATAAGTTGCCAGCCTGTTATATTGTTGCACTGCAGCATAATTTGTTGAGTTATTAATTCGAGACCGAGACATTAAAGGTTTTCCCATGCTTTACCAGGTTTATGAATCCCAGCGCACGCTGATGGAGCCTTTTGTTGACTTTGCGCAAGCCGCCGCAAAGCTCTACGGCAACCCCTTGTCTGCGGTGGGTCAAAACCCATTTGCACAGCGCGTGGCAGCTGGGTACAGCCTGATGTACCGACTGGGAAAAGATTACGAAAAACCAGCCTTTGACATCCGTACCGTGGACGTCGAAGGCATCAGTATCGCCATTCATGAGCGGATTGAAATCGACAAGCCTTTTTGCGAATTGCGCCGCTTCAAGCGTTTTACCGACGACCCGGCCACGCTGACCCGGATCAAGGACCAGCCCGCCGTGCTGATCGTTGCGCCGCTGTCTGGCCACTACGCAACGCTGCTGCGCGACACCGTCAAAACCATGCTCAAGGATCACAAGGTCTACATCACCGACTGGAAAAACGCCCGCACGGTGCCGCTGTCCGAGGGGACTTTCCACCTGGACGATTACGTCAACTATGTGCAGGAATTCATCCGCCACCTGCAATCAAAATACGGCAACTGCCATGTCATTAGCGTCTGCCAGCCTACGGTACCGGTGTTTGCCGCGATCTCGCTCATGGCCACACGGGGCGAGACCACCCCGCTGTCGATGACCATGATGGGCGGCCCGATTGATGCGCGCCTGTCGCCCACATCGGTCAACAACCTGGCCACCACCAAACCTTACGAGTGGTTTGAAAACAATGTGATTTACCGCGTGCCCAGCAACTTTGCCGGTGCAGGCCGCCGGGTTTACCCCGGATTTTTGCAGCACACCGGTTTTGTGGCCATGAACCCCAACAACCACGCCAGAAGCCATTACGATTACTTCAAAGACCTGATCAAGGGCGATGACGCCAGCGCCGAAGTGCATCGCAAGTTTTATGACGAGTACAACGCCGTGCTGGACATGGACGCGGACTACTACCTGGAAACCATCAAGACGGTGTTCCAGGAGTTCAAGCTGGTCAACGGCACCTGGGACGTGATGAACGTCAAGGGCAAGGCCGAGCGCGTCAAGCCGGGCGACATCAAAACCACCGCTGTGATGACGGTGGAAGGCGAGCTGGACGACATCTCAGGAGCCGGACAAACCCGCGCCGCGCTGGACATGTGCAGTGGTGTGCCCGCCACCAAGAAAAAGCATTTTGAAGCCAAAGGCGCAGGCCACTACGGGATTTTCAGCGGTCGCCGCTGGCGCGATATGGTGTACCCGGCCGTCAAAGCCTTCATTCTTGAAGCAAACAAGGCTCCGGCCCTTAAAAAGCCTGCACCTGCTGCTACTGTTCTAATAGCAAAACCTGTGACGCTGGCTATTGAAAAGCCGGTTGCAAAACCAACTTCAAAACCAGTGGTGAAGGCAGTTGCCAAACCAGCAGCATCCAAATCCGTGTCAACGCCTGCAAAGGCAGCGACCAAGGCAGTTGCGACTTCTGCGGCAGCCCTGGCAACAGCGCCTGTAACGATGGCGGTCCCCTCCACAGTCAGCGCATCAGCACAGGCACCTGTGACCAAATGGGTTACCGGGCCAGTTGCACAGCCTGACTTGTCGGCGGCAGTCACCACAAAAGAAGCAGCGACCACGACCACAGCAACGCCAGCAACGGTGCCAGCACTTAAACCAGCAATATCGGCTGTTGCAGCCGCGCCAGAGGTCAAGACAACTGCCAAACCATTGATCGAGTCCACAGCCAAACCCGTTGCAAAACAGACATCGACAAAAGCAACCCGCAGCCAATGATGGGGCATGTTGCCCGACAATACACGGGTGACCACGTCAGACCATCACCTGCTCGCCCAGCGCATCCACGCTGCGCTGCCGCAAACGCAGTGCACGCGTTGCGGCTACCCTGACTGCGCAGGGTACGCACAAGCCATAGCCGCTGGTAACGCTGCCATCAACCAGTGCCCGCCCGGCGGCGCGGAAGGCGTGGAGCGACTGGCAGCCATCACGGGTCTGCCTGCACTTCCCCTGAACCCCGCCAACGGCTTTGAGAGCTCACGCAGCGTTGCCATCATTGACGAGGCCTGGTGCATCGGCTGCACCCTGTGCATCAAGGCCTGCCCAACCGACGCCATTTTGGGCAGCAACAAAATGATGCACAGCATCATCGAGCCCTACTGCACGGGCTGCGGGTTATGCGTGCCGGTGTGCCCGGTCGACTGCATCAGCTTTGAAAACGTTACCGGTGAGCGATCAGGGTGGCAGGCATGGTCACAGCAAGAGGCTGATACAGCACGCCTGCGCTATGAGTTTCATAGCGCAATACGCTCACCACATCTGCTGGAGAACCCCAAAAGGCATGTCAATGCTGACCTGCAGACAGATCCGTCCGGGGTAGCCAAAAAACGCAGTGTCATTGAGGCAATGCTGGCCCGTTCACGTGCCACGCGAACGCCACCAAAATAAACTCCAAATAACGGCCGTGGCAGGGCCTGGTCACCAGACTCCTGACATTCAGATGGCGTCAAAAGAACATGCCATCGCCTGAAAGCGGTCATCAAACGCTCAGGCATGACTGCTGGGTCTAGTTTCAGATGACGAGCAGGACGTGACAACCGTTTGACTGGGCATGCAGCACGCCTTGCACTTTGCCGCTGGTATCAGGCTGCCGGGCGTTCACGCAATGCAATGGCTGCAACCTCAGACTGCAACACCCGGACAGCCATCAACGACAATATGCCTGCCCCGCTGAATTTTCTTTGCTGACGGCACATCGAATTGCATGAACGACCAGGCTATGACAAGTGGCTAGAAAGCTGCGCAAAAACCGCGCCATAACTGCGTCAATTCATGAGCGCAATAGTTTGGTTTTTACATGAAATAGCGTGAATTATTGACGCAAGATGGACTTGATTTCAGTTATTTGCCCGTAGAGACGTGGAAATACTGAATAAAACAGCAGGTTATAGAGACTTAAAACCATGAACATTGTGATTCTCGACGACTACCAGGATGCCGTGCGAAAACTGCCCTGCGCTTCCAGACTGGATGCCTATACAGCCAAAGTACATACCAACACTGTCAAGGGGATGGGCCAACTCCTGGTCAGACTCAAGGACGCAGATGTGATTGTGCTCATTCGAGAGCGCACCCACCTGAACCGCCAGCTGATAGAAAAACTGCCCAGGCTCAAGATGATTGCCCAGACCGGTCGCGTCGGTGCGCATGTTGACATCAGTGCCTGCACCGAACGTGGCATCGCAGTATCCGAGGGGATTGGCTCATCAACAGCCCCCGCCGAATTGACATGGGCACTGATCATGGCAGCCACGAGGCGTCTGCCCCACTACATCTCGCACCTCAAACATGGTGCGTGGCAGCAGGCAGGTCTTAAATCTGCCTCCATGCTGCCTAATTTTGGGATCGGATCAGTTCTTAAAGGCAGAACACTCGGCATCTGGGGCTACGGCAGGATCGGCCAGCTGGTCGCCGGCTATGGCCGGGCATTCGGCATGCGCGTGGTGGTGTGGGGGCGTGAAGCTTCTTGTGATCGGGCGCAGGCTGATGGTTTTGAGGTAGCTGCCAGCAAAGCCGAGTTTTTTGAGCAGTGCGATGTCCTGAGCTTGCACTTGCAACTCAACGATGAGACGCGGTCAAGCGTTTCGCTGGGCGATCTCGCCAGCATGAAACCCAGCGCACTGCTGGTCAACACATCGCGTGCAGAGCTGATTGAGCCCGATGCACTGATAGCCGGACTGAACCGCGGCCGTCCCGGGATGGCGGCAGTTGACGTGTTTGAATCGGAGCCCATATTGCAGGGCCACGCACTGCTGCGACTCGAAAACTGCATCTGCACACCGCACATTGGTTACGTTGAGCAGGACAGCTATGAAATGTATTTCAGTGCTGCGTTCGATAACGTGATCAACTTCATAAGCGGCACGCCTACCCATATCGTCAACCCGGGAGCGCTTCAGGTGTGTCGCTGAAAGCTGCAGCAACCATGCGAGGATGGTGACGGGCCTGGCGCCTAGACTTCTGGAGGTTCTGTCGTATCCGGCTTTTTGAAAAAATCGTCGAAATCGTCAAAATCAATCAGGTTATCGTCCCCCGCTGGAGGTACATAAGGCGCGACAGGGCGAGCCAGTCGGGCTGAAGAAGCTGAAGGCATTTTTGTACCCAGGCGTGCAAAGAAGTTTGAGTTCGACTGCATTCCCACGCCAGAAGTTAACGCATTGGTAGCTTCGACTCCAACCAGATCATTCAAATCCACGTCCAGTGCCAACCGGGGCGATTGCGGAGGCAACAACAGGTCAACGTCATTGGTTGCGCTTTCATCAACACTGGCGGACAGTGGCTGAATCGATATCAGAGAAAATCCGGATGCACGCGCCCTACTGTCTTTGGGCGGCACACCAGGCAGATCAAATCGCAATGCACCGGGGTCTTTATCGCTGTCTGAGTGAACGAGTTCCTTGGCCACTGCATAAAGCAACAGTAATTCGCGGTAGGCCTCCAGGTCGAAAGCATCCGCACTGGCAACAGGTCTTCTCAGAATGGATTCCTCAATGACCTCAATTACTTTGGGCGATGGCCACAAGGCCTCGATACGTGTCAGTGCAATCGGATAAGCGTCGAGCCCGGCACTGCTCTGGGTGTACAGCTCGAATGCAGGTATTTTTCCAGTAAAAAGCTGGTTGAAGTCCTTGCGCAAGGCTTCGTAGTCAGTTTGACGATCAAGCTGGTGGTACAGATTGAACAGGTCCATATAGACCAGCGGACTGGTGAGGTTTTTGCTGGCAATATGCCCGCGCAGCAGATCTACCGCCTGTTCATACTGACCCAGAGACACAAAAAAGTCAGCTTGCTGCTGAACATCAAATAACTCCTCTGCTTTTACGCTGCGTGCGACCTGCGGCATGCTTGCTGTGAAGTCCAGGGACGACGAAGGTAAAAACTGGGAGTTGCTGTCCAGTCTTGAAATATGCCTGACTTCTGTGAAAGATGATTCATCTGCACCAAGAGAGGAATCCGGATTCAGCAAAGTGCGAGCGGATTGAGTGTTCTTTTTTTCCCTGTTTTTAAGGGACGGTGCATCAGTGTCAGTGTCTTTAGCAACTGCAGGATCAGGCGACACAGGAAAAGCAGATTCCGGAAAATTATCTGTCCAGCCTTTTTCAAGAGGCTTGTTTTTACGCCACCATGGGAGTTCGTGGGTCCGGGTGGCATCCGGCAAAGTACGCCTGCGCCAGAGATAGACCAGACCGGTCAGCGCCAGTATCAACAGCATGCCCAAAGCGTAAACCAGCCAGTTGGCATAGCGCTCCAGGTGCGTTTTCTCAAGCTGGCTGTTCAGTTCGTTGAGTGCCAACTGGTTTTTTTGAGTTTGTGCGCGCAACGTGCTGAGTGAATTTTCCAATGACTGAATCTTTTCGGCATCTCTCGCAATGTCTTGCGGTTGCGCCATCAGGGCACGCCACAGAGCCGCTGCGGCTGAGCGCCGTGGCTCACCGGCAGCTGGCGGGCTGAGCAGTTCCATCGATGATTTCAGCTGGGGATCGCGTTCAATACTCAAGTCAAGCGGTTCAAGCTTCAGTCGGGCTTTGCCGGTCGTGCTCTGGCCCGATGCGCCCGCATCACTGGCCTGCAGTTTGTCACGTCTGGCGACAGATGTCTTTTTTTCAGGAGACGCAGCAAAAGCCTGACCTGCTGCCTCGGAGCCTGAACCGCTCCCTGATCCGCCGGTCAAAGCAGTCACTGGCCGGGCGCTGCCGGGGCGTGCAGGAGCCGGAGCAGCCGGGGTGATTGAAAGTGTGGGTGAAGGCGGGACTCCAGAAAGACCGGCTGAGCTGTTGTCCCGTGTCGCCAATGGTGCCGACAAACTGCCAGCACCCGCGCCAGCCGCAAATGGCTGCAATGGCAAACCGGCCGGCTCGGAGGCCAGGTCGGCCAGAATGACATAGCGGCGCTCGGTCTTTTGCTGGCAACCCACACGCACATTCAGGCTGACCACGGGTTCATCCACCAGCACGGATGAGCGGATACGAATCAGCATGTCCAGCGGGTTGGACAGCATTTTTTCAGTCGTCACACGAACCACTGATTTATCAAGCTTGTTGTCGGCGTAAAAAGCATCTGCCTCAACACAAAGCGCAGCAGGGTCGTCCTGTACGCCAAGTACCGCCTGCACTGAAATGTCCAGAGGCCGGCCAACCAGGGCGGCCCCCCGGTACTTTCCGAGTGACATTGCTATGCTGCTGTCTGCCGTCAACGACGTCAGAATCAGCAGGACAAAGGTACTCTTTTTCACAGGCAAGGTTGTAAGTTCACTTGTCTGGATTCTGGCACAGCCCGAAAAACCATCACCCTGCGTAATAATCCTTTTCCATGAAACCTATTTACAGAACCGTCGGGGTTGTTGGCACAGGTGCCATGGGACGCGGTATTGCCCAGATTGCTGCGCAAGCGGGGAGCTGCGTCAAGTTGTTCGATGTCCAGTCCCAAGCCGCCAGCAAAGCCAAAGCGGAGCTGGCCGCCCAATGGGACAAGCTGGTTTTAAAAAACCGGCTTGATGAAGCGACAGCAGCAGACCACAAAACCCGCGTAATTACCGAGGACAAGCTTTCCGGGCTGGCCGATTGCGACCTGATCATCGAAGCTGTGGTCGAGCGCCTGGATATCAAACAAGCGCTTTTTTCCGAACTGGAAGCGCTGGTGTCACCGCAGACCGTGCTGGTCAGCAATACCTCATCGCTGTCGGTCACTGCCATTGCTGCCAGACTCAAGCACCCCGGGCGCTTTGCCGGTTACCATTTTTTCAACCCGGTTCCCCTGATGAAGGTCGTGGAAGTCATTGCCGGACTGAAGACAGACCCCGGCGTTTGCAGCGACCTCTCAAGCTATGCCCGCCAGATGGGCCACACCGCCGTGCTGGCACAAGACACCCCCGGATTTATCGTCAACCACGCCGGACGTGGCTACGGCACGGAAGCCTTGCGGATTGTCAGCGAAGGCATTGCTGACTTCGCCACCATCGACCGCATCCTGCGTGACCAGGCGGGCTTCAAACTTGGGCCATTTGAGTTGATGGACCTGACGGCGCTCGACGTGTCACACCCCGTGATGGAATCTGTCTATCACCAGTATTTCGAGGAGGCCAGGTACCGCCCCAGTGTGATCACCGCGCAGCGCCTGGCAGGCGGCATGCTCGGTCGCAAAACCGGTGAAGGCTTTTACAAATACACCGATGGCGTGATGCAAACCACGCCAGAGGCAGCGGCACCTGGCGTGGCAGAAATGCCGCCATTTTGGGTATCGCCACGGGCGTCACGGCGCTCGGAGCTGCTGCAGCTGCTCAAAACCTTGGGCGCGAAAATAGAAACCGGGGCATCTGCCTCACCGCAAGCCCTGATGCTGGTGGCCCCGCTGGGTTTTGACATCACAACCGTGGCTGTGGTCGAGCGTCTTGACCCGGCCCGCACCATTGGCATTGACATGCTGATTGACGACGCGGCGACCAAACGGCGCGTGCTGGCCACCAACCCGGCCACACGAACCGACATGCGCGACGCGGCACACGCGCTGTTTGCGCGAGATGGCAAAGCCGTCAGCGTGATTCGTGACAGCGGCGGTTTTGTAACGCAGCGGGTGGTCAGCACCATCGTCAACATTGCCAGCGATATCTGCCAGCAAGGTATCTGCAGCCCGAAAGATCTTGAAACCGCTGTCACACTGGGGCTGGGTTATCCGATGGGTCCGCTGGCCATGGGTGACCGTTATGGCCCCACCAATATCCTTGAAGTGCTGTTCAACATGCAAACCGTCTATGGCGACCAGCGTTACCGCCCCTCGCCGTGGCTGCGCCGTCGCGGTGCCATTGGCCTGAGCCTCATGCACGAGGAAAACTAGCATGGGCGGTTCCCTGAAAAGCACCAGAGATGGCAGCACCCTCATTCTGACCATCAGCAACCCGGAGTTCAAAAACGCATTGGGGCCTGACATTTATGCCGCAGGCATTGAAGCACTGAACGCAGCGGAGACCAATGCCGAAATCCGCAGCGTGGTCATCACGGGCGAAGGCAACATATTTTGTGCTGGCGGCAACCTGCAACGCCTGCAGGCCAACCGCCGCGAGTCGCCTGAAGTGCAGGCCCAGAGCATTGAAGGCCTGCACAACTGGATTGACTCTATCCGCACTTACCCGAAGCCAGTGATTGCTGCAGTCGAAGGTGCGGCAGCAGGTGCCGGGTTTTCACTGGCGCTGGCCTGTGACTTTTGTGTCGCTGCCGACAACGCCGTGTTTGTGATGTCTTACAGCACGGTCGCGCTCTCGCTTGACGGTGGTGGCAGCTGGGCACTGGCCCGCGCGCTGCCGCGCCAGCTGGCCAGCGAACTGCTGATGGGCGGCGAGCGTATCAGCGCCCAGCGGTTGCATGACTTTGGTGTGGTGAACCGGGTCTCAAGTGCGGGCTCGGCACTGCTTGACGCCCTCAAGCTTGCCGAAAGGCTCAATGCCCGCGCACCCAATGCACTGGCCAGCATCAAGGAGCTCATCAATGATGCCCCCACCAACACGCTGAGCGAACAACTCGCCAGCGAACGCGACCATTTCGTGCGCAACCTTCACCACAGCAATGGCGGCGAAGGCATTGCTGCCTTTCTGGAAAAACGCACGCCGCACTACCGCTAATCCAGCAGGTTACGCCAGATCAGCGACACCCAAGCGACAGGCCGCAGCTGTGGATGTCGTCCCTCAAGCGACAATGAAACGCTTGTTAGTCACTCAAAAGACAGGCCATGGACGATCCTATTCTTACGATAGACGAGAGAGAAGCCATCAACAGTGGCCGCTGGTTTTCAACCCTGTCACCTTCGCTGAGACACGACATACTTCGATGCGCTTACGTCAAACGCTACGCCGACAGCGAACTGATTGCCGCCAGGGGCGAACCCCCAGAGGAGTGGATCGCCTGCGCCAAGGGTGCGGTGCGGGTCAGCTCCACGTCGATTTCGGGCAAGCAGATCACGCTGACTTACGTCGAGCCTGGCATCTGGTTTGGCGACATTGCGATTTTCGACGGCGACCGGCGCACGCACG
>JBBRMH010000016.1:0-34723 GCA_038230935.1 Burkholderiales bacterium
CACGCCGACGTCAGGCGCATGCTGCTGGCGCAAAAATCCTACTGTGAAGGCGCGCTGGCGCTGGAGCTGTACTGCGCCCGGCTGGTCGATGAACACCACACCGGTGACATCCAGGCGGCAGACGACGCGCGTTTGCTGCTGGAAGTGCTGACACCGATTGCCAAAAGCTGGCCCAGCGAATGGTGCCTGGAGGCCAATTCGCTGGCCATTCAGGTGCTGGGCGGCTACGGCTACACACGCGACTTTCCGGTCGAGCAGTACTGGCGCGACAACCGCTTGAACATGATTCATGAAGGCACGCACGGCATTCAGGCGCTGGACCTGCTCGGTCGCAAGGTGCTGATGGAAGGGGGCCGCGGCATGGCCCTGCTGGCTGTGCGCATGCAGGCGACGATTGAAAAAGCCACTGTGATTGAAGAACTCAGGGACCACGCCGACGCTCTTGGCAAAGCCTTCGATCAGGTGAGGAACGCCACGCAATCCGCCTGGGCCACGGGCACCCCGCAAGAAGCGCTGGCCAATGCGGTGCCCTACATGCAGGCTTTTGGTCATACCGTGCTGGCCTGGATCTGGCTGGACGTGGCCGCTGCGTCTGCTTCTCAAGATGCTATGCATTCAATAGCTGCCCGTGCAGGTATTACGGGCGCTGCAGGCTACTTTTATGCTTATGAACTGCCTAAAATAACGGCCTGGCTGGCGGTGGTTGAAAACCGCAACCTGCTGTGCGCCAACTTGCCTGAGGAGGCTTTTTAATGGGCTTTTACAAACCGGGTGCCAACCACGCCACAGACCCGCGCATGGCAAGGCTGCACAAAGTCACCTGGTCACTGATTTTTGGCGGTCTGCTGCTGCTGATTTTTGGTATTTTTGTGGGTAAAACCGATGACGTCATCGGCTGGATCCTGGTGGCCGCCGGTGGTGTGATGACCGCCGTGGGCATGATTTTGATTTATGTGCGATCCACCCTCAAGCCCTGATTCCTGATTCCTGATTGCTGACAATTCATCTCAAAACTGATACGGAGAAAATATGACCCCAAGAACGATTCAAAAACTGTTTGACCTGACCGGCAGAACTGCCCTCGTCACCGGCGGCTCACGCGGCCTGGGCCTGCAAATGGCGCACGCGCTGGGGGAGGCGGGCGCAAAAATCATGCTCAGCTCACGCAAGGCTGACGATTTGACGCAAGCCGCAGCCGAGTTGAAAGCAGCAGGCATTGACGCCGACTGGATAGCGGCTGACTGCGCCAAAGAGGCTGACATTCGCATGCTCGCAGACGAGACCATCCAGCGCATGGGCCACGTCGATATTCTGGTCAACAACGCAGGCGCTGCCTGGGGCGCACCTGCGGAGGATTACCCGGTGGATGCGTGGGACAAGGTGATGAATCTGAACATTCGCGGCTATTTTATTTTGTCGCAGCACATTGCCAAGCACTCGATGATTGCGCGCAAGTCAGGCCGCATCATCAACATCGCGTCGATTGCAGGGCTGGGTGGCAACCCCAGTGGCATGCAAACCATTGCCTATAACACGTCCAAAGGGGCCGCGATCAATTTCACCCGGGCGCTGGCAGCTGAATGGGGCGCTTACGGCATCACAGTCAATGCGATTTGCCCCGGTTTTTTCCCCAGCAAAATGACCATGGGCACACTCAAGGCTCTGGGAGAAGAAAAGCTGGCAGCGCATGCACCCATGCGGCGGCTGGGTGACGACGAGGACTTGAAAGGCTTGTGCGTGTTGTACGCGTCGGATGCGGGCAAGCACATCACGGGTCAGTACCTGGCCGTTGATGGCGGCGTCAGCATCGTGACTGGCGGTTAGTGGATGGCGATCGAGTTCGGGGTTGATATCCCCTTTGTCAGCCACCTCGGGTTTGAGCTGGAAAAGTTCGACAACGGCGAGTCAGCGATTACCTACACCCCCCGGCCTGAGCATCTGAACTCTTTTGCTGTCACGCATGGGGGTGCCATCATGACGCTGATGGACGTGACCATGGCGGTGGCGGCACGCAGTGTGCAAAAGGACATGGGCGTGGTCACCATTGAAATGAAGACCAGCTTCATGCAACCGGCCCCAGGGGACGGCAGCCAGCTGACCGCCAAGGGCAGGCTGATTCACCGCACAGCCACACTGGCGTTCACGGAAGCTACGCTGTACGACGCGCAAGGCAGGGCCTGTTCACACGCAACCGGTACCTTCAAATACGTCAAACGCCTGGTGACCGGGCCTAAAACCGCCGTACCCCTTAACGTGCCGTCTGTGCCCGAGCCAGGTGTCATTTCGACAGATTGACCCGCTTTTCAATCAAATACGGCTCTAGCGCAGGTTTTATATGGGCCTGCAGCTATAAAAAACAGAGCGTTTTGACCTCTGGACTTCAACCACCTCATCTGAAAGCAGCCATGCCTCTTAACCAACAACTTCTGCTCGACAACCGGCCTTCAGGCGAAGCCGTTGCCAGCAACTTCAAGCTCGTCAGCACAGACACGCCGGTCTTGCAGGATGGGCAGGTGCTGGTACAGCACCATTTTTTAAGCCTCGACCCGTACATGCGCATGCGCATGAGCGACAGCAAAAGCTATGCCGCACCCCAGGCACTCGGTGAGGTCATGATTGGTGGCACGGCAGGTGAGGTGGTCGAGAGCCGCTCAGCCAGATTTCAGGTCGGTGACCAGGTCGTCGGCATGGGTGGCTGGCAGCAATTCAGTGTGGCTAGCGTGGATAGTGCCGAACAGCCTGGCGCATTGCGCAAGGTCAACACCACCCACGTGGGCCTGTCGCACTACCTGGGTGCCGTTGGCATGCCGGGCGTGACGGCCTACTACGGGCTGGTCAACATCATTGCGCCCAAAGAAGGTCAGTCGATGCTGGTCAGTGCTGCTACTGGCGCGGTAGGCAGTGCGTTTGCGGCGCTGTCCAGGGCGCGCGGCTGCCGCACGGTAGGCATTGCGGGCGGGCCGGAGAAGTGCGCCTACGCCGTCAACGAACTGGGCTTTGATGCCTGCATTGACTACAAGCTGCATACCGACGCAGCGTCGCTGTCAAAAGCCGTCAAGGAACATTGCCCGGACGGTGTGGATGGTTATTTTGAAAACGTCGGCGGCATGGTGCTTGACGCGGTGTTTCCGCGCATGAACGCCTTTGGCCGCATCGCCCTGTGCGGCATGATTGCAGGCTATGACGGTCGGCCCATGCCCTTGAGCAATCCGGCGCTGATTTTGACCAGCCGCCTGAAAGTTCAGGGCTTTATTGTCAGCGAGCACATGGAAGTCTGGCCCGATGCCCTCAAGGAACTGGGTACGCTGGTCGCCACTGGCAAACTCACACCACGCGAGACGGTGGCCCAGGGACTGGCCGCTGCACCTGACGCATTTTTGGGTTTGCTCAAAGGTAAAAACTTTGGCAAACAGCTGGTCAAGCTGGTCTGAACATTCCTGTTTATCTGTATGGCCGTTTTCTGGAGCACCCCATGCTTGACGTGATTCTTCACCATTACCCCACCTCGCCTTTTGGTGAAAAAGTCCGGCTCATGCTGGGCTATAAAAAGCTGGCCTGGAAGTCGGTGATCATTCCGATGATCATGCCCAAGCCCGATGTGGTGGCCTTAACCGGCGGTTACCGCAAGACCCCCATTTTGCAAATGGGTGCGGACATTTACTGTGACACCGCCCTGATTGCCGATGTGCTGGAGCGTTTGCAGCCCGAGGCGACCTTCTACCCGGAGCCCCACAAAGGCATCCACCGCACGCTGGCACAGTGGGCTGACACCACGCTGTTCTGGACCGCCATGGCGTACAATTTTCAGCCAGCGGGTGCGGCGCAGGTGTTTGCAGCGGCCCCGCCAGAAGCTGCCAAGGCCTTTGCAGCCGACCGCCAGGCGATGCGTGGCGGCGCGGCGCGCATGCCCGCTGCAGATGCAATGGTCGCCTACAAATCGTATTTGCGCCGCCTGTCTGACATGCTCGACGACAGCCCGTTTTTATTGGGTGCTGCGCCCGGCATCGCTGACTTTGCCGCCTACCACCCGCTGTGGTTCACGCGCACCCGCACGCCTGCCCTGGTGGGCATTCTCAACGCCACGCCTGCCGTGCTCGCATGGATGGACCGCATGGCGGCCATCGGCCATGGCGAATTCGGGAAATTCAGTGCGCTGGATGCCATTGCCACCGCCGCCGCTGCCACACCGGCACCGTTGCATGACGATATTTTTCAGGACGACCACGGTATCGCCCTGGGCAGCCGGGTCACCATCAGCAGCGAAAGCTTTGGCGTGGAGCCGACAGAGGGCGAACTGGTGGCAGCCACCCGCATGCACATGACGCTGCGCCGCTCAGACGAGCGTGCCGGTGAGGTGCATGTGCATTTCCCGCGCATTGGCTACCAGCTGAAAGCTGCTGTTTGAGCATGGCAGGCGTGGTGTGGGAATTCAAAACCTTTGAGGCGCTGGGCAAGGCCGAGCTGTACGCCGTGTTGCAACTGCGCGCAGAGGTGTTTGTGGTCGAGCAGGCCTGTGTGTTTCAGGACATGGATGGCAGCGATGACCGCGCCATGCACCTGCTGGGCCTGCAAAACGGTGCGCTGGTGGCCTATGCACGCTGCTTTGCGCCAGGCGTGAAGTTTGCCGAGGCCAGCATCGGCCGGGTGCTGTCGCGCGGCAGCATCAGAGGCACCGGTATCGGCCACGTGCTGATGCGCGAAGCCGTGGCGCGTTTGCAGCAGCACTGGGGCGCGCAGTCGATACGCATCGGGGCGCAGGCGCATTTGAGGCATTTTTATGCACAGCATGGTTTTGTCGATACCGGTATGCCTTACGTCGAAGATGGCATTGACCACCTTGAAATGCTGCGCGCCAGTTAGATCACGATAAATAAGGAGTTGGTAATGATCACGAATTTCACAGGTAAAACAGCCGTTTTGACAGGCGCAGGTTCAGGCTTTGGGCTGGAGTGCGCGCGCATCGGTGCCAGGCTCGGCATGAACCTGGTGCTGGTCGATGTGCAGCAGGACGCGCTCGATGCAGCCAACCATGAACTCGAATCAGCGGGTGCGCAGGTATTGGCCATGAAGGTGGATGTGTCCAGCGCCAGCCAGATGGAAGCGCTGGGCGAAGCGGTACTGGCACGCTTTGGTGCGCCGCACTTTGTCTTCAACAACGCAGGTGTTGGCTCGGGCGGTCTGATCTGGGAAAACTCGGTGAAAGACTGGGAATGGGTGCTGGGTGTCAATGTGATGGGTGTTGTGCATGGTGTGCGCATTTTCACGCCCATGATGCTGGAGGCGGCGAAAAAAGACCCGCTGTGGCAGGGCCATATCGTCAACACAGCCAGCATGGCGGGCTTGCTCAACCCACCCAATATGGGGGTGTACAACGTCAGCAAGCATGCGGTGGTGTCTTTGAGCGAGACGCTTTATCAGGACTTGTCACTTGTCACAGACCAAATCGGTGCCTCGGTGCTGTGTCCGTTTTTTGTAGCTACCGGCATTGGCCGAAGCCACAGAAACCGCCCCGCCGGGCTGGGTCTTGAGAAGCCCACCAAAAGCCAGATGATTCAGCAAGCCATGACAGGCAAGGCCGTTGGTTCAGGCAAAGTCAGCGCTGCGGATGTGGCGCAGCTGGTGTTTGATGCCATGGGCAATAACCAGTTTTATATCTACAGCCACCCCAAGGCCATCACATCGGTGCAGACCCGGCTTGAAGACATTGTGCAGGCCCGCAACCCCACGGACCCGTTTGCGGATAAACCGCATATTGGGCAGCAGCTCAAAGACGCTTTGCGCGCGCAATAAGTAGAGCAGAGCAGAGCCGGGCTGGCACCTCACCCGAGCTGTAAATGCAGGCTCAAGGCGAGTCCGGCTCCAGTGGCGATGTCTCCGGTGTGGTCCTTTTAACAACCTGGCCTATGGTCAGCCCCTGCACCAGGATAGAGAAAACCACCACACAATAGGTCAGACTCAACACGGTATCGCGCCACGGCCCCACAGGCAGCGACAGCGCGAGTGCCACCGAGATGCCGCCGCGAAGGCCGCCCCAGGTCAGCACAGCCGATGCGCCCTTCGACAAGCCAACATATTGCCCGGCAACCGCCACGGGCAGCCCGACAGTCAAGGCCCTGGCTGCCAGCGTGACAACAATGGCTGCCAGACCGCCCCAAAGCAGGGTTCCCGAGATGTCAATCAGCAGCACCTCCATGCCCAGCAAGACAAACAGCACGGCGTTGAGAATTTCATCGACCAGCTCCCAGAACATGTCCACGTAGCGCATCGTGGTGTCAGACATGGCTTTTTCACGCGCCCGGTTACCGATCATCAGCCCGACGACCACCATCGCCAGCGGCCCTGACACATGCAGGTGGCTGGCCAGGGCGTAGCCGCCCAGCACGGCAGCCAGGGTGAGCAGCACCTCCACCTGGTATTGGTCAATGCTTTTGAGCAGCCTGTAGGTGATGTAACCCAGCACCCAGCCAAATGCGATACCACCACCTGCTTCACGGACCAGTAACGTGACGCCTTCGCCCCCCGTGGGCACCACACCACTGGCCGCAATGCCCAGCAGCAGCGAAAAAATCACCACACCGACGCCATCGTTGAACAGCGATTCCCCGGCAATCACGGTTTCCACGGACTTGGACGCACCGGCTGATTGCAGAATACTCATGACTGCAATGGGGTCCGTCGGCGAAATCAGCGCGCCAAACAGCAGGCAATACAGGAGCGGTACGGGCAAGCCAATCCACGGCAACACCAGGTGCATGCCGAAACCGATCAAAAAAGTCGAGGTGACCGTTCCCAGCACAGCAAAAAAAGCCACCTGCCACCGGTAGCGCTTGAGGTCTGACAGGTTGACATGCAAGGCCCCGGCAAACAGCAGCATCGACAGCATGCCCTGCATCAGCACGTCAGAAAAGTCGATTTGTCTGAGAAATGATTCTTCGTAGCGTCGCAGGCCGTGGTCCAGCCCCAGCACATCCAGCCCAATGACCCCGAGCGACAGGGCCAATGCAATGACCATCACGCCAATGGCCGTAGGCAAACCCACGAAACGGTGGTTCAGGTAGGCCAGAAGTGCGGTAAACACCAGGCAAACTGCAGCAATATCGAGCATGGTGCAAACTTTCGCTAAATCAATTCAAACCGATGCTTCAGCGCACACGGCGTTGAACTTGTCGTAACAGCCCAGCAGATCATGCAGGTCGCCGCTGTTGGAAATACTGCGGCGGGCATCTTCAACCACCAGGGCCGTGTGCCGCGCCAATGTGCGGTGGCGGCTGGCGTCCTGCTCACAGGACGCGACTGCCGTGAGCACCTCAAGAAGACGAATCAGCACAGCCGTGCTGCCTGCCGCGTTTTGCCGGATCATGTGAAACATGGCGTCAACCAACCCATCGTAGTCAACACTGGGCACGACCAGGCAGGCTTTTTCATCCCGCAGCCACACCCCATTGGGAAGATGTCGCCCCGACAGGTCGCACAGCGACGCCCCGAGCCGGTCCAGCACGCTGATGGCGGTATGCGGGTCATTGATGCCGGGCGACAAAGCCCGCACCGCTACTTCAACCAGCTGCCGGATGGTGTATTCAATGTCGGCGGAACTGGTGCGCTCACTGCCCAGTGCTGTGAAGGAAACGATAGCTTCGCTCACATCACCCAGGCTGGTGTCCGTCGGCTTCACGACAGCAATTGGGGCACCGGGAAAGATGTAGTCGCCAGGCCTGACCAACAGCCTGAGCGCCAGCTGGTGTTCGCAAGCCCAGTCGGCCAAAGCCTTTTGATCCAGGTGCTGCAGGTAGCCCCGCCGCTTGTCAGTAACCGGCACTGCATCCGTCCAGAACACCGCAGGCGGTGGTGTGGATTGTGCGTGCGTGGTCGTCAGTCTGCCGATGGTGGCCTTGACATCCTCGCTGACCAGCTCCACCACGGTATCCACGTTGATGCGGCTGGCCATGTGACCGACGAAATACACCAGCATGCCCACACATAAAAAGGCCAGCAGAATGCTGACCGACAGCGACAGGTGCGGCACAAAAGTGCCTTCGTCCCCGGTTCGTACACTGCGCAGCACCATCAGCGAATAGGAAAACGTGGCAAGAAAAGCACCCAGTGTGATCTGGTTGCCCCGGTCCTGCGTGAAATTGCGCAGCAAACGCGGACCCATCTGCCCTGCTGCCAGAGAGAGCGCCGCAATCGTGATGGAAAACACCGTGCCCGCAACGCCAATGGTGGACGACGCCACTGCGCCGAGCAACGTACGCGCACCTGTTCCGCCGCCGTTGTACAGCCAGTTGCCCTGCAGCAGTGAGGCGGGCAGCCAGCCGCTTCTGTCCACCGCAATCAGGGCGAGCGCGCCAAAAATGCCGATACACACCAGCACGCCCGGAATGATCCAGAACCTGTCAGTCAGAAAGCTCAGTACCTTGTACAGCGATTTTTTCAGCATTTATTCCTTTTGCCCGGCATCACGCAGGCAGATCAAATGCTTCTCAAGGCGACCATGGTTGATCAGACCACTTTGTCAAACGCCTCGTAGCAGTTTTTTAGCCAGGTCTTGACGCGCTGGCGCTCCAGAATCCCCAGCGCATCGGCGCTTTCGCGGTCGTGGACGGCTTTCCAGAAGCTGGTGTTGTGCTGGTCAATTTTGCGCATGCTGGCATCGTGCAGACGCGGCATCTCAATCACGCGGGCACCCAGGGCTTCGGCTTTTTGCAGGGCGTACGAGTTGTGCAGCAACACAAAGTTTGAACCCCGCCCATGGTTTTGTACCACGATGTAGTTCGGGCCGGCACCGTAGGTATCGACCAGTCGGCCCAGCAAATCCACCGCGTCCCGGCCATCGTCCATCACATGCCAGAAGTTGACAGTGATGCCCATCTCGGAAAACAGCTCCAGCAAGCTGGCGTCCTTGATCCATTGGGTCAGAGCCTTGGAGGTTTGCGCAGCCAGGTCCACGATCACGTTTTGCCCGGGATTGTCTTCAAACGCAGCGACGATCAAATCCAGGCCCTCAAAGCTGTCCACCACCACAGGCGACGCATAGTCTGAATAAAAACGGTTGAAGGAGTTATGCGAGCGGTCGGTGTCAAAACCGGTAAACGCCACACCCTTGTCGATGTAGTACTGCGCCAGCACCCGGGCTGTAACCGATTTGCCCACACCCCCTTTTTCGCCGCCGATGAAATTGATTGAAGCCATGATGATTGTGTTGCCTGTAGGTTGTCGGGCTTGATTGAAGCTTGATTCTAGGCGCTCGCCTGGCAGCCCAGAGGTTTGAAAACGCGCATTGTTGAGACGGGGTAGCTGGCCAACTTGCTGGCCGGTCTGCGTGGTCGCGTGACCAGTTCACCGCCACAATTGGGGCACATACCGCCAAGTCTGGCGTCAGCGCAATCGCTGCAAAATGTGCATTCAAAAGTGCAAATACGCGCGTCCGCAGACTCGTTGGGAAGGTCTATGTTGCAGCATTCGCAGTTGGGGCGGAGTTCGAGCATGGGATTCTACGGTGGTAAATGGTTGATGTCAGTGACCTATGCTGCACAGATCTTTGAATATTGATCTTAGGGGTTTGCCAGTCGCAATTAAAGCAATGTGGAAAAGTCGGCGCGACCCATTTGTTTTTTACATGAAATAAATCTTAGTTATACTGAGTTTTATAAATTTCAGTATAACCATGCTTTTCATGTCACAAACTACTGCAGCGCACACTGCATTCGCCGCACTCAGCAGCGCAAGCCTGCTCGGTGCGGTGCGCAACGTTGCGCAGCTTCCGGGCAGCTTTTCACAAAAGCAGATCAAAGGCGTCGCTTACTGGTATTACCAGGCTTCTGACCTGCTTGGCGGGCAGAAACAAATATTCGTTGGACGGGCCACTGACGCGCTCACCGCCCTGGTCAATCAGCACCGCCGGGGAGACGCCGCAACATTGCACATGCGCCAGCTGGCCAGGCAATGTATTGCCGCAGGTTGTCCGTTCATTGCACCCGCTCATGCAAAAATTCTTACCCGACTCGCCGATGCCGGGTTCTTTCAAGCTGGCGGCATACTGGTTGGAACACACGTGTTCATGGCGTATCAAAACTATCTGGGTGTCCAGTGGGCATCAAGCGCGCAAACACTTGACCTTGACTTCGCACACGCAGGAAAAAACGTGTCCATCGCTGTTCCTTCCGATGTGGTGATGGACATGGGCTCGGTGATTGAGTCGCTGGAAATGGGCTTCGTTCCCGTACAAAGCCTGACGACTTACGTGAAGTCCGATGAGACCGATCTGCAGATTGACTTTGTCACATCCATGCATCGGGGCGGGGACACGCCCGTGCTCATCAAATCTCTCAACGCCACCATGCAGCCATTGAAGTTTATGGAGTTTTCGATGGCTGCACCTGTCCAGATATCGATTTTGTCGAACCGGGGGGCAATTTTTGTCAACGCCCCGCCCCCCGAAAAATATGCTGTACACAAACTGCTGGTGCATGGCGAACGTCCGCAAAACATGCGTATCAAAGCGGCCAAAGACCTGAATCAGGCGGCGACCCTGATTGAGTACTTGACCAGCAATGATGCTGATGCGCTAGCTGAAGGGTGGGTTGACCTGATTGGGCGCGGCCCCGGCTGGCTGAGCCGGGCAGAGGTGGGTCTGGCCGCGCTGCGAAAGTCATATCCGCAGCTCGATACCCGTTTGCTCGCGTTGCCGAAGGCAAAGCCGCTGCGCAAGCCGGTGCGAACAGGGGCTTGATGTCACTAAAAATACACGCCTTCAACGTCAAGCTGTCTTTGCTGCGTCAATGCTGGACGTTTCAATCGGGTGAGGTGATTAACCGAGCTTTTTAACCAGCACCTGGCTCTTGCGGTCCCAGTTGTACTTGCGCTTGCGCGCCTCAGGCAGCCAGTCTGGGTCAACCTGGACGAAACCACGTTTGATAAACCAGTGCATGGTGCGCGTGGTCAGTACAAAAATGCTTTGCAGACCGGCGGCCCGGGCGCGTTGCTCGATGCGTTTGAGCACTTTTTCACCGTCGCCCTGGCCCTGGCTTTGGGGTGACACGGTCAGCGCCGCCATTTCTGCTGTTCTGGCTTCAGGGTAGGCATACAACGCTGCGCAGGCAAAGATCACGCCGTCATGCTCGATCACGGTGTACAGGTCTGCATCGCGTTCAATCTCGGTCGGGCTGCGTTTGACCAGCGTGCCGTCTTTTTCAAACGGCTCGATCAGCTGCAAAATGCCGCCCACGTCGTCTGGTGTGGCCTCGCGCAGGCTCTCCAGCTTTTCGTCGATCACCATGGTGCCAATGCCGTCGTGGACGTAAATTTCAAGCAGCAACGAACCATCGACTGAAAACGGCAGGATGTGGCTGCGCTCGACACCCGCTTTGCAGGCCTTGACGCAGTGTTGAAGGTAAAAGGCGGTATCCAACGGGTGCTCTGCGGGGGACAGCGTTGCCAGCAGCTTTTCAGCTGCGGCCAGGGGCAGCTCGGTGTCAATCGGGTTGTCTTCGCTTGCAGGCTGGGCAGGGTCCAGGCGGATGCCCGGTATTTCTGTCAAAAAAATCAGTTTGTCAGCCTGCAGCGCAATCGCCACCGATGTGGCGACTTCTTCCATCGTCAGGTTAAAGGCTTCGCCAGTAGGTGAAAAGCCGAATGGTGACAACAACACCATCGCACCGTGGTTCAGGGTGGTGGTAATACCCGCCACATCAACCTTGCGTACCAGCCCGGAATGCTGAAAATCTACCCCGTCCATGATGCCGACCGGCCGTGCGGTGATGAAATTGCCTGAAATGACGCGTATGGTCGCGCCCGCCATGGGCGTGTTGGGCAGCCCCTGGCTGAACGCCGCTTCAATTTCATAGCGCAGCTGGCCAGCGGCCTCCTGTGCACTGTCCAGCGCGACTCCGTCAGTGATACGCAGGCCGTGCGAGTAACGGGCCTGATGGCCCTTGGCCTTGAGTTGCTCATTGACCTGTGGCCTGAAACCATGAACCAGCACAATTTTCACACCCATGCTTTGAATCAGGGCCAGGTCTTGCGCAATGTGCTGCAGCTTGCCTGCTGCGATGGCTTCACCGGCCAGGCCGATCACAAAGGTTTTGCCGCGATGCGTGTGAATGTAAGGCGCGACCGAGCGAAACCAGGGCACAAACGTGAAATTGAAGACGGCGGACATGGGCGCGCTTTCGGTATCAAAAAAAAAGGCAAGCCAGGCAAGGCAAAACACAGCTGCCAGCCCGGCGCACGAAAAGCGTCGAGTGTACGGGACCGCGCTGTGCAGGTGCTTCATCAAAGGGTGTGTAAGGCAAAGGCCTGTGGTGCGAACACCGACACCCATCCGCACTGATAATGACGCGCACCTTCCCTCAACTCCTATTTGCCTGCTGCTTTGCCACCTTCATTGCCTTACACCCTACCGGCGCCCGCTACCAGACCAGCGCCAGCACTGACCATCACCTTCCCCGAATCGCTGCCCGTATCCGGCAAACGCGATGAGATCACAGCGGCCATGCAGGCCCATCAGGTGGTCATTGTCTGCGGTGAAACCGGCTCGGGTAAAACCACCCAGCTGCCAAAAATAGCCTTGGCCATGGGTCGGGGCAAGCTCAATTACGCGCCTGGCCAGCACGCCAGGCTCATCGGCCATACCCAGCCGCGCCGTATCGCGGCCTCCAGTGTGGCCAAGCGCATTGCGGAAGAACTCAAAACCCTGCTGGGCGATGTGGTGGGCTTTAAAGTGCGGTTTCAGGACCGTTTGAGTCGCGATGCGTCTGTCAAGCTCATGACCGACGGCATCTTGCTGGCAGAAACGCAGACTGACCCGCTGTTAAAGGCTTACGACACCATCATCATTGACGAGGCCCACGAGCGAAGCCTGAACATTGACTTTTTGCTGGGTTACCTGCGCCAGCTGCTGCCCAAGCGGCCCGACCTGAAAGTGGTGATCACGTCCGCCACGATTGATGCGCAGCGGTTTGCGGATTATTTTGCGTCTTCCAAAGGGCCGGCGCCGGTCATCATGGTGTCTGGGCGTATGTTCCCGGTTGAGCAGCGCTACCGGCCTTTTGAGGAGTCGCGTGACTATGACTTGAACGATGCGATTGCCGATGCGGTCGATGAGCTGTGGTTAAGCCCGCACAGTGCGGGTGACATTCTGGTGTTTCTGCCCGGCGAGCGTGAAATTCGCGAGGCGACTGACCACCTGCGCAAGCACCTGTCGCATCAAGTGCTGAACCGCAATGCTGAAGTGCTGCCCCTGTTTGCACGCTTGAGTCCAGCTGAACAAGACCGGATTTTCGATGGCCACACAGGCCGACGCATCGTTCTGGCCACCAACGTGGCAGAAACGTCGCTCACCGTCCCAGGCATCAGATACGTGATTGACGCAGGAACGGCGCGCGTCAAGCGCTATAGTTTCAGGAGCAAGGTCGAGCAGTTGATGGTCGAGCCGGTCAGTCAGGCGGCTGCCAACCAGCGTGCCGGGCGCTGTGGCCGTGTAGCCGACGGCATTTGCATACGCCTGTACGACGAGCAGGACTTTCTGGGTCGCCAGCGCTTTACTGACCCTGAAATTTTGCGCAGCTCCCTGGCCAGTGTGATCTTGCGCATGAAGGCGCTGCACTTGGGTGCGATTGAAAACTTTGCGTTCATCGAGCCACCTCAAGGCCGCGCCATGGCGGATGGCTACCAGCTGCTGGCCGAGCTGGGCGCAGTCGATGACGACAACGAGCTGACACCCATTGGCCGCACGCTGGCCAAGCTGCCGCTGGACCCGCGCGTAGGCCGCATGATTCTGGAAGCCAAAGACCGCAGTGCGCTTGAAGAAGTGCTGGTCATTGCCAGCGCCCTGAGCGTGCAGGATGTGCGCGACCGCCCCATGGACAAGCAGGCCCAGGCCGACCAGGCGCATGCCAAGTTTGATGACGAGAAAAGCGAGTTTGTCGGCTACCTGAAGCTCTGGAAGTGGCTGGGTGCGTCGCGTGGTGGCAGACCCTCACCCCAACCCTCTCCCAGAGGTAGAGGGGGCAAGTCCGAATTACTCCCTCTCCTGCAGGAAGAGGGCGGGGGTGAGGGGCTCCCATCTCCCAAGCTGACCAACCGCCAGCACGAAAACCTGCTCAGAGACAATTTCATCAACATGCGCCGGGTACGCGAGTGGCGCGATATTCACTCGCAATTGCAAAGCACAATTGCCGAGCAGGGCTGGGAGATGAACACCAAACCGGCCAGCTATGAGCAGCTGCATTTGTCGATGCTGTGCGGCTTGCTGGGCAACATGGGCCAGAAAAACGACGAAGCCGCTTCGGCAGGCTCAGGATCGTCAGAATATCAGGGCGCACGCGGCATCCGGTTTTACCCCCACCCCGGTGCCAAGCTGAGTAAAAAACCGGGCCGCTGGATTGTGGCGGCTGAGCTGGTAGAGACCACGCGCCTGTTTGGCCGGGGCATCGCCAACATCGAGCCGCAGTGGGTCGAGCAGGTGGCGGGTCACCTTTTAAAGAAGCAGTTGCTCGACCCGCACTGGGAGAAAAAAGCCGCGCAGGTCACCGCACTGGAGCGGGCCACGCTGTATGGGCTGGTGATTTACAACGGCAGGCGCGTCAACTTTGGCCGGATTGACCCGGTGGGTGCGCGCGAAGTCTTCATCCGCGAGGCCCTGGTCGCCGGTAACTGGGACACCAAACTGCCGTTTTTGGCCGCCAACGACAAGCTGATTGCCAAAGTGCAGGACCTGGAGCACAAAGCCCGCAGGCAGGACGTGCTGGTCGATGAGGAGCTGATTTACGCTTTTTATGACCAGCAGTTGCCCGCCCATGTGTGCAGCGGCGCAAGTTGCGAGCACTGGTACAAGGAAGAAGTCAAAAAGCAGCCGCAGCTTTTACTCCTGAACCAGGAAGAGCTGATGCGCCATGAGGCAGCGGGCATCACCACCCAGGCTTTCCCGAAAATGATGCGTCTGGGCGGTGTCGATTGCCTGGCCACTTACCTGCATGAACCCGGTGATGCCAAAGACGGCGTGACGGTCGATGTACCGCTGTTTGCGCTCAATCAGGTCAACGAGGAGCGTTGCGAGTGGCTGGTGCCCGGCATGCTCAAAGACAAAGTGCAGGCGCTGATCAAGACCCTCTACCAGCGCCCACGCTCACGGCTGGTGCCCCTGCCAGAAACCGCCACGCGCATGGCAGAACATTTAAACCAGCCCGAGGTTTTTGGCAGCGGCTCATTGACGGACGCGGTGCTCAAGCTGGTGCGTGATGCCACGGCGGTAGATGTTAAGCGGGGCGACCTGAAGCTGGAGATGCTGCCGCCGCACCTGTTCATGAACTTCCGCGTGGTCGATGAGCATGGCCGCCAGCTGGGTACGGGGCGCAATCTGGGCGGACTCAAGGGTGATCTGGGGGCGCAGGCGCGGGGTGCTTTTCAGGCCCTGGCGGGCTTGAAGAACCTGTCCACGCGCAGTACGGGTGCTTCCAAATCCGAGACTTCAGAGCCAAAAGTGCCTCTAGGGCAGCAAGGACGTGCGCTGCCAGCTATTAAAAGCATAGCAAATCCCGCGCCAAGAACGCCTGAGCGCTACACCAGCTGGAGTTTTGGCGAGTTGCCTGAGCTCATGGAAATCCGTAAAGGTAGCCAGACACTGATTGGTTTCCCGGCGCTGATTGATCTGGGTGACGCCGTCACAGTGGAGGTGTTTGACGAGCCCGAGCTGGCTACTGCCAGACACCGGGCGGGCCTGCGCAGGCTGTTTGCGCTGCAGCTCAAGGATGCTGTCAAATACCTTGAAAAAAACCTGCCTGATCTGCAAAAAACAGCCACAGCCTTCATGCTTGTAGGCCGCGCTGCTGACAATTCAGGCGGTGGCACGCTCGAAGAGCTGCGCGCGCAGATCATTGAAGTTGCCCTCGACCGCGCTTTTTTGCTCGACCCTTTGCCAACAAGCGAAGCTGAATTTAAAAAGTGCCTTGAAGATGGGCGGGGTCGCTTGAGCCTGATTGCCAGTGAAGTTGCCCGAATAGCCGCCGGTATTCTGGGGGAGTTTGCCGTGGCTCAGCGCAAGATCAAAGACACTAAAAATGCAGCTGATGCGGCATTGGACTCGGCGCAGCAGTTACAACGCCTGGTGCCCAAGCGGTTTTTGACGGTGACGCCTTATGGCCAGTTGCAGCACTTCCCGCGCTATCTCAAGGCCATCACAGCGCGGCTGGAAAAGTGGCGAGGTGACCCCGCCCGTGACGCAGCCCGAATGCTGGAGCTGAAACCGCAGGAACAGCGCTACTGGCGGCTGGTGGCTGAGCGCAAAGGCGCCACCGATGCGCGCATGCAGGAGTTTCGCTGGTTACTTGAAGAGTTGCGCGTGAGCTTTTTTGCACAGGAGCTGCGCACGCCGCAGCCGGTGAGTATCAAGCGGCTGGACAAAGCCTGGGCGCAAGTGAACAGCTGAAAAAAGCACGCTCAAAGCAAAAAAGGGAACCTGCACTTGCAAGTTCCCTTTTTGGGCTGGGTGTTACGCCAGATTTTGCGGTGAGGCGTTAAATGCGGCCCATCAGGAGCAACACAACCAGGATGACAACCACCAGTCCCAAGCCGCCGCTGGGTCCATATCCCCAACTGCGACTGTGGCCCCAGGTGGGCAGTGAACCGACCAGAATCAGGATGAGAACGATCAGAAGGATGAGCGAGAGAGACATTGAAAAACTCCTTGTTATAGAGCTTTATTTTTGACTGTGACCAGACAAAATCCAGCAAGAACAAGGCGCATTGAGCCGTCAGCAAATGCTGACAGCGCATCGGCTCAGGCGCTAAAGCTTTGACAGCCGTGCCAGGGCGGCATGAAGGGTATCGTCCTTTTTTGCAAAGCAAAAACGCACCACGCGCTGGTCAAATCCGTCGCTGTAGAACGCTGATAACGGGATGGCCGCCACGCCGATCTCGGTGGTCAACCATTTGCAGAAATCAGCTTCGTTCAAATCACTGACATCTGAAATATCAACACATTGAAAATAACTGCCTTCACTGGGCAACAGCTTGAGGCGGGTTTTGGCCAGTCCTGCACGGAACAGGTCGCGCTTGCGCTGGTAGAAAGCGGGCAACTCCAGATAGGCCTGCTCGTTGGCCATGTAGGTCGCCAGGCCGTGCTGCACCGGTGTGTTGACCGTGAACACATTGAACTGGTGGACTTTGCGGAATTCTGCCGTGAGAGCCGCAGGAGCTGCTACGAAACCCACTTTCCAGCCTGTGACATGGTAGGTTTTGCCAAAGCTGCTGACAATGAACGCACGCGCAGCCAGACCCGGAAAGCGCGCTGCGCTTTGGTGAACCTGCCCTTTGTCGGCATCAAACACCATGTGTTCATAGACTTCATCGCTGATCAGCAGGACGTCTGTCGGGGCCAAAATCTCCTGCAGCTTGAGCATGTCGGCTTCAGTCCAGACGGTGGCGCTCGGGTTATGCGGCGAGTTGACCAAAATAGCGCGCGTTCTGGGTGTGATGGCGCTGGCGATTTTGTCAAAGTCCGGGCGAAAAGTGCCCGGCGTTAACGGCACACGCACGACCACGCCACCGGCCAGTTCAATATTGGGCACATAGCTGTCAAAACACGGCTCCAGCACGATGACTTCATCGCCTGGGTGGACCACAGCCAGAATCACTGTGATGATGGCCTGGGTGGCACCGGCTGTGACGGTGATTTCATCACTGGCACGGTAAGTATGGCCTTGCAGTTTGAGGAATTTGACGGCAATCGCCTCTCGTAAAGCGGGCACACCCGCCATGGGCGGATACTGGTTGAGGCCACTGGTCATGGCGTGGGTGACTGCGTGGATCAACTGCGGGTCGCACTCAAAATCTGGAAAGCCCTGACCTAAATTGACCGCCCCCGCTTCAGCGGCCAGGGTTGACATCACGGTAAAGATGGTGGTACCTACGGCGGGAAGTTTGCTTCGCAGTGGCGGGGTATGTTCAATCACGGTATTCATGGTGGCTAAGGCTGGTTGGTTTTTTACGCTCGGGTATTTTGATGAGCGAGCTTCACAGGTCGTACTCGGTGATCTGGCCGGACATGACTTTTTCGATACTGCTGCGGGTCAATTTGCCACTGAGAAGCTCAGCAAATTTATAGACAAAATTGCGCAGATAGGCACTTCGCTTGAAAGCCACGCGGGCCACGTTCACGCCAAACAATGCACCTGCAGGCAGGGCGATCAAATCGCTGTTGGTGCCATCGTCACGCATGGCCATTTCGGCCACGATACCGACGCCCAGACCCAGCCGCACATAGGTTTTGATCACGTCGGAGTCAATCGCTTCCAGCGCGATGCGAGGGCTCAGGCGCCTGGTTGCAAAGGCCTGGTCAATTTTGGTTCGGCCCGTGAAGGATGGGTGGTAGGTGATCAGGGGTTCTGCTGCCAGGTCTTCCAGAGTGATGCTGGCTTTGGTCGCCAGCGGGTGTGCCACGGGCAGCACCAGCATGTGCTGCCACTCGTAGCAGGGCAGGGTGACCAGCTCAGGGTAGTGGGTCAGGGACTCGGTTGCGATGCCAATTTCTGCGATTTCGTCCATCACCATTTTGGCCACCTGGTCGGGCGAGCCCTGGTGCAGGCTGACATTGACCTTGGGAAAGGCTTCACGCAGCTGGGCCACGGGCTGAGGCAGTACATAGCGTGCCTGGGTGTGGGTGGTGGCAATCGACAGGGTGCCGTTGTCCTGAGCCGAATACTGCTCACCAATCCGCCGCAAATTTCCCACCTCGCGCATGATGATTTCCACGCTTTTTAGCACATGGTTACCCGGTTCGGTCACACGTTTGAGGCGTTTGCCGTGACGGGCAAAAATTTCAACGCCCAGTTCTTCTTCAAGTTCAATGATGGCTTTGGAAACCCCTGGCTGCGAGGTGTGCAGCACTCGGGCGGTCTCTGTCAAATTAAGATTTCGGCGGACAGCTTCCTGGACGAAGCGGAATTGATGAAGGTTCATATCAAATTTAGGCTAATGTATGGCTTCATTATGTCTTTTTTGGTTTTATCCCTTGGCTCACGAAGACGATGCAACGTCAGGGCCGGTCTTCTAGGCCAGTGCGAGTTCGGCCATGAGCGCAATCAGTGCGGGACTCTCCCCGGCTGTGGCCATCAGCTCAACGCTGACATGGGGGTGACTCGCCCTGATGCCGGCAACCAGCAGCGGCAGGTCTTCACGCGCATGTTTGCCAACGCCTAAAAACAAAGGAAATATCCGCAGATGGTCACAACCTGCTGCTACAAAAGCGCTGGCTGCATCAAGCAGGCTCGGCTCGCACAGCTCCAGATATGCGCAACACACCAGCGTGCCTGGCTGGCGTTCCCGTATGGTGACGGCTACTGCCTCGATAGGTGCGCGCCACAAGGCATCGCGCGAGCCATGGGCAAACAAAATAATGCCTGCACCCGATACGGGCACAGTAACAGGCACAGTAGAAGGGGGGATATTCAATGGTGCAAAAGTCATGGGTGTGTGAAAAGTCTCTCTATAAAGCCATCAACGCCTGATGACCAGCCAGCCAAAGGCCCCCAGCGACACGGCCATGTACAGCATGCCGGGTGCAGCGGCTGCGAGCCAGGGTTGCCAGTTGCGCAGGTTGCCAATGTAGCCAAACACGTTGTTAAGCAAAAAGAAGCTGATACCGATCATCACGCCTGCAAAAACGTAGCTGGTAATCCCGCCAGAGCGAAAGTGCAGGTAAGCAAACGGCAGTGCCAGCATCATCATCACCACGCAACTGAGGGGGTAAAAAACCTTTTTCCAGAACTCAATCTCATAGCGCTGTGCCGTCTGGCCGTTGGCGTCAAGGTGGCGGATGTAGTTAAACAGATCAAGAGTGCTCATGCGTTCTGGTTTGAGAAGTGCCACCGAGACCATCTCTTCCGTGATTTCCGTGGGCCATCGCAGGGTAAGGGTTTCGTTGCGGCTGACTTGTACGGCTTTTGTGTCTTGAGCCGGTTTGCTGGCGACTTCAGTCTGCTGGTTGAACTCTGAGCGGGTAACGCCTTTTAAAAGCCAGGCGTCATCCTGGCCAAAGCTGGCGGACGTCGCCTGGGTGCTGGAGACCAGCAACCCCTTGTCATTGAATTCGAAAATCCGGATGTTTTGCATTTCACTGCTGGACGACAGGGTTTTGACATTGGCTACATAGGTGTTGTCAGCCTGCTTTTCTTTCAGCCACGCACCGGTTTGACCCACCGTGATATTGCCCTGATAACGCGCCTTGAGCAATTGCGCCGCCCGCTCACTGGCTGGGGCGATGTAGTCGCCTACCGCAAAACTGATCACGACGAAAAAAACGCCCAGACCCAGCAGTAGTCTGAGTGCGCGCCAGGGGTCCAGGCCGCTGGTGCGCAAAATAGTGTATTCCGAACTCTGAGCCAGCCGGGCCATCACGAAAATTGTGCCGATCAACACTGAAATGGGCAGCAACTCATACAAATGGTTGGGTATCAGCAAGCCGACATACAGCAGGGCATGCTTGATCTGATAGACATCCACAGCCAGCGTGGCGGTATTGACAGCTGCAGGCAAGAGCGTGTTTTTCCCCAGGAATTGCAGCTCCTCGACCACATCAAAAAAGAAAAATAGCGCCAGAAAACCCAATGCGACCAAAGCGATCGCAGTCAGCACTTCACCATAAATCAGTCGGCGTATGGTTTTCATCTGCCAATCCTGCGGTGGTCTGGCCGAGTTGCCTGGTGCCGTGCGGGGCGCAAAGACGCTCTGAGCGTCCAGTTGGCATTGCGTTTTATCAGCCATGCTGTAGCGAACAGCAACATACCGCCGTGTGTGACCCATAAAAATTGACCAAAATCAACCGCACCTGACGCTATCCAGCTTTGTCCAAGATTGATCAGGTTGCTGTACACCACAAAAATCAGTACCGCAAACGTCAAGTTCAGGCTGCGCCCGCCACGCGGGTTGACGCTGGCCATGGCGACGGCGAGCACCACCAGATTCAGTGGTGCCAGCGCCAGGCCCAGACGCCATGCCAGCTCTCCAAGATTGCGGCGAACAGGCTGGCTGATCAGCGAGAAGGTACTCTGCAATTTCGTGTCAGTGGTGTCGGTTACAGGCCGCGCTGCGTCTGTTGTGTAGCTGCCATATTCCTCAAATTCACTGATCTTGACAGCTGGCTTGCCGGCCTGACTTTCAAGTCGCTGGCCTTGACGAAGCAGCAGCACCTGGGCACCATCGATGGTTTCGAGCTGGCCTGAGCGAGCGGTGGTGATGGCACTTTTGCCGTTCTCGTTTGAAGCGATGAACACATTGCTGCTTGACTTCTGACCCGTGGAGCCATCACGGTCAATAAAAAACACCCGGTTGCCATTGGCGGACTCCTGAAACTGGCCAGCCGCGACACGGTCAAGGTCGCTGCGGCTTTCATACCGCTCCCGCATCTCCTGGGTCTGCTGGTTGGTCCAGGGCCATACAAAAAGCGACAGCAAGGCAATGATCAGCAGCATGGGCCATGCAAAACGAAACAGTGGTTTGAGAAAGCTGGACAAGCCCTGACCACTGGTGAACCAGACCACCATTTCACTGTCGCGGTACATGCGCGACAGCGTTGCAACCATTGCAATGAACAGCGACAAGGTCAAAATAGTGGGCAACCGGCCCAAAGCAGAATAGACCATGAGGAGCATGACATCCTGCGGATCGATGTATCCACGGGAGGCCTGGCCCAGCGTACGGATCAATACGATGGTCATCACGATGGTGATCAACACCACCAGGGTAGCCCCGAAGCTGCGGGCAAGCTCTCTGCGAATCGAAGATTGGAATAACATGGAGTGGTGACGCGTTCGTGCAATGCTGAGCGCCGTTGAGCGCTGTTGGGCGTATCGGCACGCCGAGTGCACACAAGCATTTACCTTATTTTATTTTGATTGGCCAAACCCACAATTATGGACTTCGAACTCAAAACATTGACACGTGAGCGTATTTGCAGCGAAAAATGCGATGCATTGGTATCGCTGATGCCGCAAGACGCCGGTGCAATCCTCACCGGCGGCGACGCGCTATCCCAACTGGCCGCGTTGGCCATTCAGTCGGGGGACTTTGATGGCAAGGCTGGAAAAATGCTGGCCGCTTATCGACCCCAAGGCATAGTAGCAACCCGTCTGGTGCTGGCTGGAGTTGGCGATGGCAGTCCAAAAAATATCCGGGTAGCCGTTCTGGCCGCCATAGGTGCTCTCAAAAACAGCAACGCCAAGCGTGTGGTGCTGGATATGAGCGCACTCGGAGAGTCCAGTAGCGACGTTGTGCGTGCGGCGGTGGTGGCGTGTGGAGATGCTGCCTATGTTTACACCACCACCAAGCCCAAAGCGACACTGTCACCTCTACAACGCATCACGGTCTCGGTGCCATCTGCGTCCGCTTCGGCGGTGGCTGCCGCTGGCTTTGGCAAAGGCGTTGGGCTTGTCAAGGGAATCGAGCTGGCCAAAGAGTGGGCCAACCGGCCCGCCAACCATGCCACGCCCGCCCTGCTGGCAGGGGCGGCTAAAGAGCTGGGCAAGCTGGCAGGTATCAAGGTTGAAATTTTAGGCCCCAAGGATGTTGCCAAACTGGGCATGGGCTCCTTCATGGCGGTGGCTCAAGGCTCCGAAGAGCCTCTTCGGTTCATCGTGCTTCGCTACGATGGCGCGGGCAAAACTGCAGCACCTGTTGTGCTTGTGGGCAAAGGCATCACCTTCGATACCGGCGGTATATCGATTAAGCCAGCGGCAGAAATGGATGAGATGAAGTTTGACATGTGCGGCGCAGCCAGCGTGCTGGGCACTTTTCGCACGCTTGCCGAGCTCAAACCCGCCATCAACGTCATTGGCCTGATCCCGGCCTGTGAAAACATGCCTGATGGCCGTGCCATCAAACCCGGCGACGTCGTCACCAGCATGAGCGGGCAAACCATTGAAATCCTCAACACTGACGCAGAAGGCAGACTGGTCCTGTGCGATGCGCTGACTTACGCAGAGCGCTTCAAACCGGTAGCTGTTGTGGACATTGCCACCCTGACGGGCGCATGTGTGGTGGCGCTGGGCGGCGTTCGCAGTGGCATGTTTTCCAGCGACGACCTGCTTGCCAAATCCTTGATGGATGCAGGCGAGTCATCGCTCGATTTGTGCTGGCGTCTGCCGCTTGACGAAGACTACGCAGAAGGTCTGAAAACCAATTTTGCTGATGTGGCCAACGTGGCAGGTCGCGCGGGTGGAGCTGTTACAGCCGCGAAGTTTTTGCAGCGCTTTGCAGGCAAGTTTTCCTGGGCACACCTGGACATTGCCGGTACTGCATGGAAGGGCGGAGCGGCCAAAGGTGCCACGGGTCGTCCGGTGGCATTGCTGGTGGATTATTTGCTCGGTCAGGCAGCGCTTGCCGAGAGTGCCCAAGCCAGTCTTGTTCCGGTTAAAACCCGGGTGCCCAAAACCCGGCTACCCAAGACCAGTTCGCCGTTGAAGCCGCCCGCTGCATGACAGAGATCGCCTTTCACTTCAACGTGCCCGACAAGCTGGCCTACAGCTGCCGGCTGTTGCGCAAGGCTTATCAAAGCGGTGCACAACTTGTAGTGACGGGCGCACCCGGCATGCTCATCGAGCTGGACCACATGCTCTGGACTTTTTCTGCATCGGAGTTCATACCCCACTACAAGCCTACGGCAGCGGCTGAAACTGACACAGCACTGGGCAAACGCCTGGCTGCAACGCCTGTTTTGCTGGTGGAGTCGCTCAAGGGTTGCATGCACCAAAGTGTTCTGGTGAACCTGGGTTCTGATATCCCGGATGAGTTTGAACGCTTTGAACGGTTCATTGAGATCGTGACCATCCAGGATGCAGATCGCTTGTCAGCGCGCCGCCGTTGGAAGCACTACGCCGACAGAGGTTACGCTCTGAAGCGACATGACTTTGCAGCCGCAGGAGACTACGCGTGAGCAGCACACCCATGCCACCGCGCTTTGTGCCGACGCTTACCGAAGTGGTGCACCCCGTTTCAGTACCGGCTTCGCCAGACACAAGGGTACCGGCTTTGAGCGCTTCGTCCGGCCCTGACGTATCGCTGCGCCAGTTTGAAGACCAGCTGCTGCACCGCGTCATGCAGCGCGTGGATCTGGTGCTGGAGCGGCGGCTGCGTGAGGCCGTTAGCCATGTCGTACTGACACACACCCAGGCTCTCGGGCCGCAACTGCGGGAGGAGATAGAGCTGGTTGTACGCGAGTCAGTCAGCCAGGCGATCGCTCAAGAGCTGCCTCTTTCGGTCCAAAGCAAATAGTCATGGGCCGCAAAAACACGCATAGAGAGCATAGCTGCGTGCATAAGGCAATGTTTTTCACGGGTAAACCCCCTTATCCAGAACAACCTTAGGGACGTTGCTAATGGTGCGGGCGCGAAAATTGCGGTATGTTCGGTCCCGTTGAGCAAAAAATTTGTTCTCAACCATTAACGGTAATTTTCTAATCGGAGTATTTTTATGCAGATGAAATTAAAACTGACAGTCGTCGCTGCTCTCGCCACTTTGGCAGGTATGGCCTCGGCACAGGACATGGTTGTCAAGATCGGTCACGTGGCCCCTCTTTCAGGCTCGCAGGCACACTACGGCAAAGACAATGAAAACGGCGTGCGCATGGCCATTGAAGACCTGAACGCAGCTGGTACGACTATCGGCGGCAAAAAGGTCAAATTTGAAATTGTTGCTGAAGACGATGCGGCTGATCCAAAACAGGGCACCGCTGCCGCACAAAAGCTGTGCGACTCCAAAGTTGCTGGCGTTGTAGGCCACCTGAACTCTGGCACCACCATTCCAGCGTCCAAGATCTACAACGACTGTGGTCTTCCCATGATCACCGGTGCAGCGACCAACCCCAACCTGACCAAGCCAGGCTATAAAAACGTTTTCCGCATCATTGCCAACGACAATGCACTGGGTGCAGGTCTGGCTTTTTACGCCTCCGACGCCCTGAAACTGAAAACTGTGGCCGTCATTGACGACCGTACGGCTTACGGCCAGGGTGTGGCTGAAGTGTTCAAGAAAACAGCACTGTCCAAAGGTATGACCGTGGTTGATGAGCAGTTCACCACCGATAAAGCGACCGATTTCATGGCGATTTTGACTGCAGTCAAATCCAAGAATCCAGACGCTATCTTCTTCGGTGGTATGGACCCGCAAGCTGGCCCCATGCTTCGCCAGATGGAGCAGCTGGGCATGAGCAATGTCAAGTACTTCGGTGGTGATGGCATCTGCACAACGGAAGTTGCCAAACTGGCGGCCGGGGCCAAGACTGTGGGTAACATTGTTTGCGCTGAAGGCGGCGCATCACTGGCAAAAATGCCTGGTGGCGATGCGTGGAAAAAGCGTTACGACGCCAAGTACCCTAACCAGTTCCAGGTTTACAGCCCGTATACCTATGACGCAACTTTTGTTCTGGTTGACGCCATGAAGCGCGCCAACTCAACGGATCCAAAGGTTTACATGTCTGAAATTGGAAAGACCAACTTTAAAGGTGTAACCACCACGATTGCCTTTGAGCCTAGCGGTGAATTGAAAAATCCGGCGATCACCCTGTACGTTTACAAGGATGGCAAGAAATCTGCTTTGAACTAAAAAGCTATTGGTTTTTAACGCTTAAAAGTCAGATTTAAAAGAAAGCCACCGCAAGGTGGCTTTCTTTATGGGTTTTTGAACCACAGAGATTTTTTGAGAACCGGAAATCTGGGCTGACTAGAATCACTGTCGAAATTTTAACGTTAGATACATGTTTATCTTTGAAAATAAAAACACTGGAAATTGATCGAAGAAAAAAGTTTAGAATGTTAATTTTTGAGATGTTGATCAGTATTTATATTATTTTTTATAATATAAAGTCAATAAGTGATTGAAAAATGCAACAGATAAACGTACCTACTTCTATTGGGTTGTTTGAACAGTGGTTTGCCGGCCACCCAAAAACGCTGAGTGAACACACTCGGATGATTTATCTTTACATATGGAAGGGATACACAGGGTTCCTCACTGAGCAGTCACTTTCATGGTCAGAGGCCAGCACTCAGACCATTGAAGCCTATCTAGATTCTGTGATGCCACTGCGAAAAAATCACACAACCTCCAGCACAGTCACTCAACGCCGTTACTGGCGCATCTTGCGTGATATTTATAACCATGCAGTCATATATGAGTGGGTCGATTCGAACCCTGTGCTGAATGCCTTGCATCCTCAAAGCGAGGTTATGGCCAGTCTGAGCATGCCGCAGTGGTCAACGATTGCTTTGACTGAACACCTTGCTCAGGAATGTCGGGAGAACCCTAAGACATGGCAAGACCAGCGTGATCGGGCAATGCTGGCGCTGATGATTTGCGCAGCTCCTAAAACTGGTGAGATCATCGATCTGAAAGCCGATGATGTGCACCAAAGCAAACACGGAGAATGCTTTTCTGTGCAGTTCAACGGTCCGAGAAAGGAGCAAGAACGCACCATAGAACTCAGTGAATCATGCTCCACACAGCTGGGATTGTGGTTAATAGCCAGGAAAGAGATTGAGGGACTTCCCAACACACTGTTTTTTGGACAAAAACGAATGCCAGGGACAATTTTTCGACGAAAGTTGACCCACAAAAGTGTTTACATACTCGTCACGACGTTTTTAGGGCGGGCATTACCAGCAGGCTCGTTTGAATATGGACTGACTCACCAAGGGGCTGAACTGATAAGAAATTCAGTGATCTCTAACTGGCTGGCTGACCCTTTGAAAACCTATGGCGGCTTTCAGGAGATCATGAGTCGTGCAGGCGTTAAAGATCGCCGCACCATTGAACGCCTGGTCAGATAGAGAATGTTGGCTTGTTAGCAAGCGTTCCAATGACTGGCTTTTTAGTATCCTTGGCTATAAACGCCTTTAAAGAAATTCCTGACTGCCGGTCTGATTGCCGGTACTAATGTGAAATTAAATCCTGAAACTTCATAGCTGCCAAGAAATTTGTTACCGATCATCAAGAAAAAAGCCTTGCAACTCACTGAATTACAAGGCTTTTTAATTTTTGGCGGAAGAGGCGGGATTCGAACCCGCGGTGGGTTTAACCCCACGTACGCTTTCCAGGCGTATGACTTAAACCGCTCATCCACCCTTCCGCTCAGATTTTGATTGTAGCAGTGCTAAAACCTGATTTGACAAAAAGAGGTTTGATGAGTCGCGAAATTGACGACCTCTACTGCGATGTTGCGTAAAACCGATACTTTTCAAGCTGCTCAAGTTTGACGAATTTCAAAGCACCCAAATGGGTTGACTCCAGAACTACTGGCGGCGCAACCCCGGAATTCAGCGCCTCTAGCCAGCGGTTGGCACATAAACACCAGCGATCACCGGGTTTGAGGCCAGCGAAGCGGTGTGTTGGCCTGGGTGTTACAAGGTCATTGCCTTGTGCCATGGAAAATGCCAGAAATTCAGTGGTGACCCGGGCACAAATAAGGTGCGAGCCAAAGTCTGACGCGTCAGTTTGACAACAGCCGTCCCGAAAGTACCCGGTCAACGGGTCAAACGAGCAAGGCACCAGGGGTGTACCCAAGACATTTTTTGTATCCATCGCTTACCTTGTATATGTGTATTTACCTGATGAGATGCTGCGTGTCAGCCTCGTCACTCATGCCCTGATTTACCCCGCTGACTGAGCGATTGATGTATTCTCAGGCGTTGTTAGCCTGAACCATCTTCATGGCCGAACTGATCAGGGCTGAGACTTCTGTCATGTTGCTGGGCACGATCAAAGTGGTTTTCGCGTCACTTGCCACCTGGGAGTAAGCTTCGACCGCTTTTTCGGCCACCTTGAGTTGCACAGCCAACTCACCACCTGGCTGGCGGATCGCATTGGCTACCAATTCAATCGCTTTCGCGTTGGCATCAGCCACCGCCAAAATCGCAGCAGCTTCGCCCTGTGCGTTGTTGATCGCTGCCAGCTTGGCACCCTCAGAGCGCGCAATGAACGCCTCGCGCTCGCCGGTTGCGATGTTGATCTGCTCCTGGCGGCGGCCTTCTGAGGCAGCAATCAAGGCACGTTTTTCGCGCTCGGCAGTAATTTGTGACTGCATGGCGTGCAGAATCTCCTTGGGTGGTGTCAGGTCCTTGATCTCATAGCGCAGTACCTTCACACCCCAGTTCAAAGCAGCTTCATCGATCGCAGCGACTACCTGGGCGTTGATGATATTGCGCTCTTCGAAGGTTTTGTCGAGTTCCAGCTTGCCAATGACCGAGCGCAGGGATGTCTGCGCGAGTTGGGTGACGGCCACAATGTAGTTTGAAGAGCCATAGCTCGCCCGCATCGGGTCGGTGACCTGAAAGTACAAAATGCCATCGACCTGGAGCTGGGTGTTATCCCGCGTGATGCACACCTGACTGGGTACGTCCAGCGGAATCTCTTTGAGGCTGTGTTTGTAGGCCACTTTGTCGATAAAAGGCACCAGAAAGTTCAGGCCGGGGGTCAATGAGCCGTGGTACTTGCCCAGCCGCTCGACCACCCAGGCGTTTTGCTGGGGCACGACCTTGATGCTTCGCACAATAAAAATGACAGCGATGACAAGGATGATGAGTGCGATTTCCATAGGGTTTTCCTGATTACCTGGTTGTTGGCGAAAGACGGGGTTAACTCAAAGCTTCTCAATCACAAGCCGGTTGCCGAGCATCTCCTTGATGCGAAACTGTCCTGTCATCTGCGACGCAGGCACAGGGGCTGCATGGATGGCCGTCCAGTTGGCCCCACGGTATCTGACACTTGCCGTGCCGTCGGGCAGCCATTGGTCCACCTGCACAGCTTCGCCAATATCGATGTGCACATCCGGATTGGCATTGGCAGGTGCCGCTTGTGGATGCTTGCGTCTTTGCCAATGCCACAGGGCTACTGCACCCCCTCCAACGAACGCCGCTGTCAGAATTTGCCCCGTCAAAGACAGGCCCAGATGTGCAGCGACGGCCGCTGCAATCATGCCCGTACCTATCATCAGGAGATAAAAAGTACCCGTTGCAAGCTCAATGGCCACTGCGGTACCTGCAAGTAACCACCAGATAGAAGATTGCGCCATGGAAAGCTTTCTTTTGTGGGTGTAGTGCGACATTTTGGGGCAATTAGGTACACAGGCAAGAGCTGCGACACTTTATTTCCGTACACTTCGCAGATTCCCGATTTGCGTCAACCGCAGGCCTGCCGCTTATTGCGCCGTCAGTCCTGCCACCACCATACACCATCACCATGAAATTTCGCTTTCCCATCGTCATCATTGACGAAGATTTCCGCTCTGAAAACACCTCGGGCCTGGGCATTCGTGCGCTGGCACAAGCCATTGAAGCCGAAGGTTTCGAGGTTCTGGGCGTGACCAGTTATGGCGATCTGAGCCAGTTTGCCCAGCAGCAGAGCCGGGCGAGTGCCTTTATTTTGTCAATAGATGACGAAGAATTTACTCCTGGCCCCGACCTTGATCCCGCTGTGCTCAACCTGCGTAACTTTATTGCAGAAGTGCGCCGCAAAAACCTGGATGTGCCGATTTATGTCTATGGCGAAACCAAAACCTCACGCCACATTCCTAACGATATCCTGCGCGAGTTGCACGGCTTCATTCATATGTTCGAGGACACCCCAGAGTTTGTAGCACGCCACATCCTGCATGAAGCCAAAAGCTACCTTGAAGGGGTGCAGCCGCCGTTTTTCAAGGCGTTGCTGGACTATGCCGAAGACGGCTCTTACAGCTGGCATTGTCCCGGCCATTCAGGTGGTGTGGCTTTTTTGAAAAGCCCGGTAGGCCAGATGTACCACCAGTTTTATGGTGAAAACATGTTACGCGCTGACGTGTGCAATGCGGTAGAAGAGCTGGGCCAATTGCTGGACCATGATGGTGCGATTGGAGCCTCCGAGCGCAATGCTGCGCGTATTTTTAATGCTGACCACTGCTTTTTTGTGACCAACGGAACCAGCACCAGCAACAAGATGGTGTGGCACCACACTGTGGCACCGGGTGACGTGGTGGTGGTTGACCGCAACTGCCACAAGTCGATCCTGCACGCCATCATCATGACCGGCTCAATACCGGTGTTCCTCAAGCCCACGCGCAACCACTTTGGCATCATCGGGCCGATTCCGCAAAGCGAGTTTGAGCCTGATGCAATACGCGCAAAAATTGCTGCCAACCCATTACTCAAAGGCGTTAATGCCAGCAAGATCAGGCCACGCGTGATGACGCTGACCCAGTCAACCTATGACGGTGTGCTGTACAACACAGAAACCATCAAGAGCATGCTCGATGGCTACATTGATAACCTGCATTTTGACGAGGCCTGGCTGCCGCACGCTGCCTTTCACCCGTTTTATGGCACTTACCACTCCATGGGTAAAAACCGCATTCGGCCTAAAACTGCCGTGGTGTATGCCACACAGTCGATTCACAAGCTGCTGGCGGGTATCAGCCAGGCCAGCCATGTGCTGGTGCAGGACTCGCAGGAAGTCAAACTTGACAGGCACCTCTTCAATGAAGCCTATCTGATGCATACATCTACCAGCCCGCAGTACAGCATCATTGCCAGTTGCGACGTGGCCGCTGCCATGATGGAGCCGCCCGGTGGCACCGCGCTGGTGGAAGAAAGCATTGCCGAGGCGCTGGACTTTCGCCGCGCCATGCGCAAGATCGCCGAAGAGTACGGCACCGACTGGTGGTTCAAGGTCTGGGGTCCCGAAAAGTTTGTTGAAGAGGGCATTGGCGAGGCCAAAGACTGGATCATCAAGGGCGAATCACGCAGTGCCAAAACCGCCAAAAACGGGGCGAACAACTGGCACGGCTTTGGCCAGATGGCCACGGGTTTCAATATGCTGGACCCGATCAAGGCGACCATCGTCACGCCCGGCATGGACCTGAATGGCAAGTTTGCCAAAACCGGCATTCCAGCCAGCATCGTGACCAAGTTTTTGGCCGAGCACGGGGTGATTGTTGAAAAAACGGGCCTCTACAGCTTTTTCATCATGTTCACCATCGGCATCACCAAGGGCCGCTGGAACACGCTGCTCACAGCGTTGCAGCAGTTCAAGGACGACTACGACAAGAACGCCGCCATGTGGCGCATCCTGCCCGAGTTCTGCCAAAAACACCCCAAATACGAAAAAATGGGCCTGGCCGACCTGTGCCATCACATTCACGCGATGTACGCCAAGTACGACATCGCCCGACTGACGACCGAGGTCTATCAAAGCGACTTGACGCCGGCCATGAAGCCCAGCGATGCTTACGCCAACATCGCACACCGCACCACTGAGCGGGTCGAGATCGACCACCTTGAAGGCCGTATCACCGTGGGCCTGGTCACGCCGTACCCGCCGGGCATCCCGCTGTTGATTCCCGGCGAAGTTTTCAACAAGAAAATTGTGGATTACCTCAAGTTCGCACGCGAGTTCAATGCGCAGTGCCCTGGTTTTGAGACCGATATTCACGGTCTGGTCGAGCAGGTCGATGCCAAAGGCAAGCTGCGGTATTACGCCGATTGCGTCAAGAAATAAGGCTGGTAGTGCAAGTTTTTGGGTTGCACAGCTTCAGGGATTGCATTTTCCAAGGAAATTAGGGCTGCAGCGCAATAGATATATGGGCAGACAGCTATTTTTTCAGGAGCAAGTCAGTCTTCTCGAACGCGCATAAAGCTCGCAAAACGCGGTATGCCACTGTCGTTCAAGCCCCTGAAACGGTAAGTCACCTGTGAGCCCACAGCGGGTGGGGTTTGGCGTTGGGCATCTGTCAAACCCGTACCGAGCTTGAAGCGCAAACCGGGTTTGCCATCTGTTGCGGGGATTTCGACCAGTAAAGCGCCCAACTGGCCAGCGTATTTTCCTTTGCCGGGAATATGTGCGACAACCTTTGCTTCGGCATCTTCATGGGTTTTGACCTTGAGCAGGTCGTCGTTGCGCAGCCCTTTGTAGAGCGAATCGCCACGGTGCAGCATCAGACCTTCACCGCCCAGCTTCACTGTCTTTTTAAGCTGTAGCTGCAGGGCGGCGTGGTCAGCCAGTCTGTATTGCGCCACCGCCACGACCCAGGGCTGGTTGATCTGAGAGATCAAAGCGTTGAGGGGCGAAATGCGGTCTGTAAAAGGCCCTGGTTGTGCTGGCAGGTCAAACACCATAAAACGCATACTGCGCCAGTCCGCGTCAGTCGTTGGACCAGGTAATTGCTGGCGCACGGTTGAAACTGCTTTGGAAAAGTGGCCACGACCCGCCCATAGCTCGCCATCCATCGGGGTTTTGGGCCAGCCCGCCGTGAACCAGGCGGGTGCTGCGACCAACTCGCCGCCCCGTGTCATCAGCTTTCCACCATCCCAAAAGCCGCGCACACCGTCGTACTTTTCACTGACCCAGTAGTCTTTGAGCGCAACACCGGGGTGATACACCTTGGCGAGCATGAGTGCAGGTTTGCCCTTTACCTCCTGCTTTACTTCCTGCCCGAGTGTGGGCAAAGAAACCATCCCGAGGGTCGCCAGCAACACGCAAAACAGGCTGATGCGCAACGAACAGGTCATGCGGTTTGGAGATATTTTCATGACAAGTCCTTTCAACCCCTCAATGACGAGACCGCTACTCTTTAACTTTAACTTCAGCTTTAAAGCGCTCCAGCCTGCTATCTGCTACGTTTTCTATAGCTGCTTGTGCAGGTTTTGATTGGGCTAAAGCCACTTAATGCTTTATTTTCTGGTTTCAGGCGGCAACCGCAGGCTCGGCAATGCCACCCACTACATGGCTGAAACCCCCGTCCACATACGTGATTTCGGCGCTGACGCCAGCGGCCAGATCACTCATCAAAAACGCCGCCACATTACCTACATCTTCAATCGTCACATTGCGGCGAATCGGCGAAGCCTCGGCCACCACGCTCAGAATCTTGCCAAAACCCTTGATGCCGCTGGCAGCCAGCGTCTTGATCGGTCCGGCGCTGATACCGTTGACCCGCATGCCCTTGGGACCGAGCGATTCAGCCATGTAGCGCACCGACGCCTCCAGGCTCGCTTTGGCCAGCCCCATGGTGTTGTAGTTGGGCACGGTGCGCACAGCACCCAGATAGGTCAGTGTCAGCAGGGCAGACTTTTTGTTCAGGTAAGGCAGGGCAGCCTTGGCCATGGCCGGAAAGCTGTAAGCGCTGATGTCGTGGGCAATTTTGAAGCCCTCACGGCTCAAGCCTTCCAGAAAATCGCCGGCAATCGCCTCGCGCGGGGCATAGCCAATGCTGTGTACAAAGCCGTCAAACGTTGGCCAGGTGGCTGACAGGTCGGCAAACATCTTGGTGATCTGCTCGTCGCTGCCCACGTCGCAATCAAAAATCAGTTTGGAGTCAAAGTCAGCAGCAAATTCGGTGATGCGATCCTTGAAGCGTTCGCCGACATAGCCAAAAGCCAGCTCGGCACCCTGGGCGTGGCAGGCTTTCGCGATACCGTACGCAATCGAGCGATTGGACAAAACGCCCGTGATCAACAGTTTTTTACCGCTGAGAAAGCCTGTGTGTGTAGCTGTGTTTGTGGTCATTTGGATGCTCCTGTGTAAGACATGCAGGGTGGTCAACAGCACCCGCTCAAGTAGTGCAGAATTGTCGCATGCGGTTTTTTTCTTTTTTGAGTCTGGGCGCTGTGATGGCGCTGATGGGTCTGGCACCTGGCGCTCAGGCTGCGCACGCTTATGCCCAGTTTGGTGATGTGAAGTACCCGGCCGGTTTTACCAGCTTTGGCTACGTCAACCCGGCTGCGCCAAAAGGCGGAGAAATCCGCATGGTGCCGCCCACCCGGCCCACCAACTTCGACAAGTTCAACCCCTATACCCTGCGCGGCACGGCCCCCTACGGCATCGGCACGCTCATGGTTGAAAGCCTGCTGGTCGGCAATTCTGAAGAGCCGACAACAGCCTATGGCCTGCTGGCTGAAGATGTGGAAGTTGCTCCAGACAAGCTTTCGGCCACCTTCAGGCTGAACCCCAAAGCCAGGTTTCACGACGGCTCGCCTGTGCTGGCGGCTGATGTGCTGCATTCGTACACCCAGCTGATCAGCAAACTGGCCGCACCGCAGTTCCGCACGATTTACGCGGAAGTCAAAGGCGTGGTCGTGGTCAGTGAACGGGTGGTGCGCTTTGACTTTGCCACGCCCAACCCGGAATTGCCGCTGGTCGTAGGCGGCATGCCGGTATTCAGCGCCAATTGGGGCAAGAGTGGGAGCGTCGCCAAACCCTTTGACAAAATCATCGATGACATTCCCATCGCCTCCGGCCCGTACAGGTTGCCAAACAACGCCATGGGCCGGGACATCACCTACGTGCGCGACGCCAATTACTGGGCTGCTGACTTGTCCACGCGTAAAGGGCAGTTCAATTTCGACCGCATCACTTTCAAGATTTACCTGGACGAAACTTCACGTTTTGAAGGTCTCAAAGCCGGTGAATACGACTTCATGCGTGAATTCATCTCGCGCAACTGGGCGCGGCAATACACCGGCAAGCAGTTCACGTCAGGCGAGCTGGTCAAACGCGCGTTTGAAAACCGCAACCCGGGTGACTTTCAGGGCTATGTATTCAACCTGCGCAAACCGAAGTTTCAGGACGTCCGGGTACGCAAGGCCATCGGTTTGGCGATGGATTTCGAGTGGATGAACCGCCAGCTTTTCTACGGTATCTACAAACGCGTCAACGGCTACTTCCCAAACAGCGAGTTTCAGGCTGTTGGCTTGCCCAAGCCCGATGAGCTGGC
>JBBRMH010000017.1:0-34561 GCA_038230935.1 Burkholderiales bacterium
GCGGTCATCGTAGGCTTTGCTTTTGGAGGCATCTGAAAACCGGCCCACACGGTGGTTGGACTTCAGCCCCAGCTCACCCTCCAGTGGTGCCACAAACATGCCAAACATGTCCAGCAGCATGCCATTGCACTGGGCTTTGATCACGCTGAGGATTTCCATGTTCACCAGCGTCGTGAAGACGATCGGGCGAGTGCCTTCTACCTGCGCAGTGTGATTGATTTGCCTGATTGCCTGATGGGCCTTGTCCACGCTGTCAATAAAAGGCAGACGGATATGCCTTGGATTTATTTCAAACTGGGCCAATATGGCATTACCAAAGGTTTCTGCGGTGATGCCAGTGCCGTCAGAGATAAAAAATACCGTGCGATTGGGCATGTTGGCCTTCGGGAAGATTCAGTTAAGTGACAGGTCGCCTCAAAAGCGTTGCCAAGCTGCGCCCTACAATTGAAGTCAATTATCCTGATTCTTTGCAACATGTCCCGCTCTGACCTCAAAACACAACAACAGGGCTCCAGAGCGCCCCATGTTCGCCCCCGGTTTTTAAACCTCCCGGAGTATTTCCATGTCCAGCCTTTTCCCACAGGACGCACTAGTCGTACCCTTTGAAAATCTGAGAATGAGCGATGTCGAGGCTGTCGGCGGTAAAAACGCCAGCCTTGGCGAGATGATCTCGCAATTGCCCACCGGCCCACAAGGCGTGCGTGTACCCACGGGTTTTGCCACCACGGCACACGCCTTTCGGATTTTTCTGGCCCACGACGGCCTGGACACAAAAATCAACGCGGTGCTGGATGCGCTCGATACCGAAGACGTACGCGCACTGGCCGTGGCGGGCGGGCAGATCCGCGCCCTGGTTGAAGCCCAGCCTTTTCCGGCTGAATTTGAACAAGCGGTGCGCCAGAGCTTTGCCACATTGAGTGCGGGCAATGCCGAGGCCAGCTTTGCAGTGCGCTCATCAGCCACGGCAGAAGACCTGCCTGATGCCTCGTTTGCGGGCCAGCAGGAAACCTTTCTGAACGTGGTGGGCATTGAAGACGTGCTGCACAAGATGAAAGAAGTGTTTGCCTCGCTCTACAACGACCGCGCCATCAGCTACCGCGTGCATCAGGGCTTTGCACATGCCGATGTGGCCCTGTCGGCGGGCGTGCAGCGCATGGTGCGCAGTGACAAAGGCGCTGCGGGTGTGATGTTCACGATTGATACCGAAAGTGGTTTTGAAGACGTGGTGTTCATCACGTCCAGCTACGGCCTGGGTGAGACGGTGGTGCAGGGCGCTGTGAACCCGGACGAGTTTTATGTCCACAAGCCGATGCTCAAGGCGGGCAAACGTGCGGTGATTCGCCGCAATCTGGGCTCCAAGCTGCTTCAGATGGAGTTCACCACACCGCAAGAAAAAGAAAACGGCGGCAAACTGGTCAAAACCACCGACGTGCCACCCGAGCTGCGCAACCGCTATTCATTGACAGACGATGACGCCCTGCAGCTGGCGCGCTACGCTTTGATCATTGAAGCCCACTACGGTCGCCCGATGGACATCGAGTGGGGCAAAGACGGCACGGACGGCCTGCTTTATATCCTGCAGGCCCGGCCAGAGACAGTGAAAAGCCAGTCCAAAGGCAAGGCCGAGATGCGCTACAAGCTCAAGGGCACCGGAATCGTGCTGGCAGAGGGCCGCGCGATTGGCCAGAAGATTGGCACCGGCCCAGTCCGCATTGTGCGGGACATCAAGGACATGGACCAGGTCCAGCCCGGTGATGTGCTGGTGACCGACATGACCGACCCGAACTGGGAACCGGTGATGAAGCGAGCCAGCGCCATTGTCACCAACCGTGGTGGCCGAACCTGCCACGCGGCCATCATTGCACGGGAGCTGGGCATTCCGGCTGTGGTGGGTTGTGGCGACGCTACCGAACACCTCAAAGACGGCATGCTGGTCACGGTGAGTTGCGCCGAGGGCGACACCGGCAACATCTATGACGGCCTGCTGGAAACCGAGGTCACCGAAGTGCAGCGCGGTGCCATGCCACCGATTGACATCAAGATCATGATGAATGTGGGCAACCCGCAGCTGGCGTTTGATTTTTGCCAGATTCCGAACCAGGGCGTGGGGCTGGCGCGGCTGGAGTTCATCATCAACAACAACATTGGTGTCCACCCCAAGGCAATTCTGGACTACCCCAACATTGATGCCGACCTGAAGCAGGCGGTTGAAAGTGTGGCCCGAGGTCACGCCTCGCCGCGTGCTTTTTATGTGGACAAGGTGGCCGAGGGCATTGCCACCATTGGTGCCGCGTTCTGGCCAAAATCAGTGATCGTACGGCTGTCAGACTTCAAGTCCAATGAGTATCGCAAGCTGATCGGTGGCTCACGCTATGAGCCTGAAGAAGAAAACCCGATGCTTGGTTTTCGCGGGGCAGCTCGCTACATCAGCGAAGATTTCCGTGAAGCGTTTGCCATGGAATGTGAAGCCCTCAAACGTGTGCGCAACGACATGGGTTTGACCAATGTTGAAGTCATGGTGCCGTTTGTACGCACGCTGGGGCAGGCTGCCAAAGTGACCGAATTGTTAACGCAGCACGGGCTCAAGCGTGGCCAGGACGGCTTGCGTATCATCATGATGTGCGAGGTGCCCAGCAATGCCCTGCTGGCCGACCAGTTCCTGGAATACTTTGACGGGTTTTCAATTGGCTCGAACGATTTGACCCAGCTCACGCTGGGCCTGGACCGCGATTCGGGCCTGGAAGTGCTGGCGAAAGACTTTGACGAACGCGACCCGGCTGTCAAGGTGCTGCTCGGCATGGCGATTGCAGCCTGCAAACGCCAAGGCAAATACGTGGGTATTTGTGGCCAGGGCCCGAGCGACCACCCCGATTTTGCACAGTGGCTCAAGGAGCAGGGCATTGGCTCGATCTCGTTGAACCCGGACACGGTGATTGACACCTGGAAGCAACTGGCCAGGTGAGCTTTTGGCTTTGCCTGTATGGCAGCGATGCGCGCGACTCGTGAAAACCCAAGGGAAAACCCCGGCTGCATTGAGGACCTGGAGGTGAGCAACAGGCCAGTCGTCCGATGACAATCAAAGTCATTGCTTTGAATTGCCATGCTCACCCTCGCTGTCACCGTCAAACTGCTCACTGAAATCGCGCTGCTCAGCCTGGTGGGGCAAGGCGTGGTGGGTTTGATGTCGGGGCAGGCCAGGGCGCACAACCCGATGTACCGCTTGTTCCAGCTGATCAGCCAGCCTTGGGTACGCGCCGCCCGCTGGGCCTGTCCGCGCATCGTGCCTGACCGCCATGTCCCGCTGGTGGCGGTGTTCTTCTTGCTGTTGTTGTGGGTGGTGGCGACTGTTGCCAAAGTCAAGTTCTGTATGCAGATAGGCATTGCGCTGTGCAAATAAAGACCGCGCTGCGCTACCTGGTGCTGCGGGCGCAGGCTGTGGTGCTGATGGCGATGGGCCTAACGTCCTGCGCGCTGAAAATTTTCGAGCGCATGCTGCTTCTAAGGCCATCTGACAGCTACAGTCTGGCCAGTCTGGCCCACCTGCAGGCGGCACAGCAAGACTTTGAAGCCGCCATAAAAAATCTTCGGCGGCTGACCGATACCTGGCCGAACGACGCGCCAGCCTGGTTCAACCTGGGCTATGTATTGCAACAAACCGGCCGCCATGAAGAAGCCGAGCCAGCTTTCCACCATGCTCTGGCGCTTGATCCCCTGATGGACAGAGCCTGGTACGGCCTGGGACTGGCTTTGATGCACCAGCAGCAGTTTCTTCAGGCCGCAGAGGCATTGAAGAAAAACACTGTGCTGCAGCCCATGAGCCCCTATGGCTGGTACCGGCTGGCCGAGGTCTGGCTGGCGCTTGACCAGCCCGACGAAGCCCACAAAGTGCTGTGCCATCTGCATCAGTTTGAGCCTGCAGTGGCCCGCCAGCTGGAGCGTTGCCACCCCACATTTCCGAGTCTCCCCAAGGTGCCTGATGCAGCGCACTGAGAGCCACAGGCGCTACTGGCGCAAAAACCGCATCGTCATTGCCGTGCTGCTGCTGATCTGGCTCGCCGTCACGTTTGGGGTCAGCTACTTCGCACGTTATCTGAATTTCACGTTTTTTGGCTGGCCTTTCAGCTTCTGGATGGGTGCCCAGGGCGCACCGGTGGTGTACTGCCTCATCATCGGGTTTTATGCGTGGTACATGAACCGTCTGGACATCGAACACGGCGTGGAAGAAGAGGCGCATTAAAGTGGCCGGGTTTTTTCGTACCCGTGACGGTTTTCTGCTTTCGACGCAGCAGTTCAAGGCGCAGCTCCACCGTGTGTACAGCTGGTACACGGCAGGCTTTTTGTTGTTCGTGGCCGTGCTGGCACTCGCCGAGCGCATGGGCATGCCGCGCCTGTGGATTGGTTTTACGTTTTTAATGGCCACCATTGCCCTGTATGCGGGTATCGGTGTCATGAGTCGCACAACGGATGCGTCTGAATACTATGTTGCCGGGCGCCGTGTGCCAGCGGTTTATAACGGCATGGCCACGGGCGCAGACTGGATGTCCGCAGCGTCATTCATTGGGCTGGCTGGCACGCTCTACCTCACAGGCTACAACGGGCTGGCCTTCATCATGGGCTGGACCGGGGGTTATTGCCTGGTCGCTTTTGTGCTGGCACCTTACCTGCGCAAGTTTGGCCAGTTCACTATTCCCGACTTTCTGGGCGAGCGTTATGGCGGGCACCTGCCCCGATTGATCGGTTTGTCGGCGGCAATTCTTTGCTCCTTCACGTACCTGGTGGCGCAAATTTACGGGGTCGGCCTGATCACGTCTTACCTGACAGGTATCGCGTTTGAACTCGGTATTTTTCTGGGGCTGGGCGGCATTCTGGTGTGCTCATTTCTGGGGGGCATGCGGGCTGTGACGTGGACACAGGTGGCCCAGTACATTATTTTGGTGGTGGCTTACCTGATTCCTGCGGTGTGGCTGTCGGTCAAACAAACCGGTGTGCCAGTGCCGCAACTGGTCTATGGGTTTCAGCTTGAAAAGGTCACGGCCAAAGAAAAAGAGCTCACGAACGACCCGAAAGAGCTGCAGGTTCGCGCCCAATTCCAGCAGCGCTCAGACGCCTTGCTTGACAAGCTCAAACACCCTGCCACCTCACTGGCGGCCGATAAACTGGCGGCCACCCAGAAGCTGGAGGCCCTCAAAAACGGCAACGCCTCTGTGGTGGCTATCTCTTCGGCCGGCAAAGTACTGGCCACCATGCCCAAGGATGAAGTTGCCGCCGTCAAAGCCTGGACAGCTGCCAAAGCCGCCTTCGACATCAAAACCCAGCCCCTCAATGGCATGCCCCCGCATGCAACCCAGTTCTCGGGCGACCCCGATGGCACGCCCGAACAGCAGGCTCAATACAACACCTCGCGCCGTAATTTCCTGGCCCTGGTTTTTTGCCTGATGGTAGGCACTGCGGCATTGCCGCATATCCTGATGCGTTACTACACCGTGCCCAGCGTGCGCGAGGCACGGCAGTCGGTGACGTGGTCACTGTTTTTTATTGTGCTGCTTTACCTGACGGCACCCGCTCTGGCGGTGCTGGTCAAGTATGAAGTTTTCACTTCGCTGGTGGGCACCCCGTTTGACCAGCTCCCCGCATGGGTCAGCACCTGGAGCCGCATCGACCCGGCGCTGCTGTCGGTCGCCGACGTGAACAAAGACAATGTATTGCAGCTCAACGAACTCACCATCAGCGGCGACATCATCGTGCTGCTCACACCAGAGTTGTCGGGGTTGCCGTACGTGGTCTCGGGCCTGGTGGCCGCTGGTGGCCTTGCCGCTGCCCTCTCGACTGCCGATGGTTTGTTATTGACCATTTCCAACGCGCTGGGGCATGATTTGTACTACAAGATGATTGACCCCAACGCCTCTACCGTCAGCCGGGTAACGGTCTCCAAAATACTGTTGTTGATTGTTGCCCTGCTGGCAGCTTACGTGGCAGCGCAAAAGCCCGCAGACATCCTGTTTTTGGTGTCGGCGGCTTTTTCATTTGCAGCGGCTTCATTTTTCCCGGCGCTCAGCCTCGGTATTTTCTGGAAGCGCGCCAACGGCATCGCCGCCACATTGGGCATCGTGTCAGGCTTGGGAGTGACTTTTTATTACATGCTGGTCAACCAGCCCTGGCTGCGCGCCACCTTTGGGGTGACTTCGCCGATTCAGCTATGGTGGGGCATTGACCCCATTTCTGCCGGCGTTTTTGGTGTGCCTATCGGTTTCGCCGTGATCATTCTGGTCAGCCTTGTGACACCGCCACCCCCGCAGAAAGCGCAGGACCTGGTCGAATACATCCGCTATCCCGACCTGAAAAGCTTCTAGGGAACCCACCAACGGTTTGTCCATTGCGGAGATTATTTCTTTAGCAACAGCGGCCCCCGAGGGGCACAGGGTGCTGCACGCAGTGGGCAACCGTGGGACCCCAATGAAATGCTAGAATCATGGGCTTCGCCTTGCTGCACCCTGAACCATCACTGGTCGACGCGGGGGCAGCTTTATCAACCAAAAGGAGTTTTATGCGTCATTACGAGATCATCTTGCTGATCCATCCGGATCAAAGCGAGCAAGTCCCAGCCATGCTGGAGCGTTACAAGGGCATGATCACCGCTGGCGGTGGCACTGTGCACCGTGTGGAAGACTGGGGCCGCCGCCAACTGGTGTACCTGATCCAGAAACTGGCCAAAGCCCACTATTTGTGCATCAACATCGAAGCCAGCCAGGCCGTGATGGAAGAAATTGAACACGCGTTCAAGTTCAACGACGCTGTTTTGCGCCACCTGACCGTGCTCAAGAAGAAAGCCGAAACCGGCCCATCCCTCATGATGCGCAATGTCGAGCGCGAAGAAGCCCGTAAAACGCAACAAGCTGAATACGCTGGCAATTAAGCCGCAGGCGCGTAATGAGATATTGAACACGGTAAAACTGACTGCTCGTATTGCTGAGGCAAGTCCTCTGCGTTACACGCCTGCTGGCATCCCCGCCCTCAACTTGGTCCTCGAACACGAGTCCGAAGCGGTTGAAAACGGTGTTACCAGACAAGTCAAGCTGACAGTAAGAGCAGTCGCTTTTGGATCATTGGCAGAAAGTGCAGCCAAGCTCGAACTAGGCAGGCTTCAATTGTTTACCGGTTTTTTGATCAATGCGCGTACCAGCAAAAGCATCGTTTTTCACATTCAAGCCATCGTTCAGGTTTCTCAACAGACGCCTGACCAAGTACTGAACCCCATTTAAGGAGTCCATCATGCCCGGACCAAAACGTTTCAACAAAGACAAGCGCCCCAAGCGCAACACACAATCCCTGCTGTTCAAGCGCAAGCGCTTTTGCCGTTTTACCGCTGCTGGCGTTGAAGAAATCGACTACAAAGACATCGATACCCTGCGCGACTTCGTCTCTGAAAACGGCAAGATCATTCCCGCACGCCTGACCGGCACCCGCGCGATTTTCCAGCGTCAGATCAACACCGCTATCAAGCGCGCTCGCTTCCTCGCGATGCTGCCTTACAGCGACCAGCACCGTACCCTGTAAGGAGCCACGACCATGCAAATTATTCTGCTCGACAAAGTCGTCAATCTTGGCAATCTGGGTGAAGTCGTCAAAGTCAAAGACGGCTACGCACGCAACTTCCTGATTCCTTCTGGCCGCGCCCGCCGCGCAACGACTGCCAACAAAGCCGAGTTTGAAGCCAAGCGCGTCGAACTCGAAAAAGCCGCTGCTGCCAAACTGGCCGAGTCACAGGCCCAGGGCACAAAGCTCGGCGGCACCACCATCAAGCTCACGCAAAAAGCCGGGGTTGATGGCCGTCTGTTTGGTTCTGTGACCAGCCACGACATCGCCACCGAATTGGTCAAGCAGGGCTTCGCTGTTGTCAAGTCGCAAGTGCGTCTGCCAGTCGGTCCGCTGAAAACCACGGGCGACCACGCCGTGAGCGTTGCCCTGCACACCGATGTGCTGGTTGACATCACCGTGACCGTGTACGGCGAAACGGCCTGATTTTTAATTAAGTTCTTTACCGTCTTCACAAAGCCGCTCAACGAGCGGCTTTTTTCATGGTTTTGTTACGCACAGCTTTTACACAGTTATCCCTGCCTTATTAACGGTTTATACACAGTGTTGTGCAATGACTTCAAGGTTTTGCAACGCTAGCATGTTGAACTGTCAAGGAAACCGATGTCTGCCTTACTTTCCAGTTTTAATCAATCCACGCACACGGGTTACAGCTCCGACCGCCAGATTGCCCAGCTGCGCATTCCACCCCATTCCATCGAAGGCGAGTCCAGCGTTCTGGGGGGCCTGCTGCTGGACAATGCTGCTTGGGATCGGGTGGGTGACTTGCTCATTGACCAGGATTTTTACCGGGCCGAACACAAGCTGATTTATTCCGCCATAGGTGCGTTGATCAACGCCACCAAGCCCGCTGACGTCATCACTGTGTACGAGCATTTGCAAAACCATGGCAAGGCCGACGACGTAGGGGGCCTGAGTTACCTCAATTCGCTGGCTCAATACGTGCCCAGTGCCGCCAACATCCGGCGCTATGCAGAGATCGTGCGCGAGCGTTCCATTTTGCGCAAACTGGTCGCCGCCAGCGACGAGATCGCCACCAATGCGTTCAATCCGCAGGGCAAAGACATCGCCACCATTCTGGACGAGGCAGAAAAAACGATCTTCAAAATTGGCGAGCAGGGTTCGCGCATGAAAGAAGGTTTCCAGAGCATGGACACCCTGGTCGTCAGCCTGCTCGACCGCGTCACCGAGATGGCAGAAAACCCCAATGAAGTTACCGGTGTGCCGACCGGATTTTACGATCTTGACCGCATGACGTCCGGCTTTCAGGCTGGGGATCTGGTGATTCTGGCGGCAAGGCCGTCGATGGGCAAAGCGCAGCCCCTGGATGCCAGGGTGCGTACCCTGACCGGCTGGACAACCATGGGAGATTTGGAAGTTGGTGACGCTTTAGCATCTTTGGATGGTCAACCGTCCATTGTCACGGGCATTTTTCCGCAAGGTCAGAAACCGGTTTTTCGGGTCAGTTTTTCGGATGGTCGCAGCACCGAGTGCTGTGAAGAGCATTTGTGGCGGGTTCAATACCGTGAGTGGGACGGCCCGAGGGTAGTCAATACGGCCAGGCTGTCCGACATGCTGCAGCGCAAACGCTACGCGAACCGGCTCTGGATAGAGCCGGCTTCGGGTGACTTTGGCCATCTGGAGCCTTTGCCTGTTGACGCCTGGGTGCTGGGCAGTTTGCTGGGAGACGGCTGTCTGACGGGTACCGGAACCGTGCGCTTTTCTACCGCCGAGCCAGAAATGGTCGCCTTGATGGCCGAAGGTGTTGGGCAGGGCATGACGCTCAACCACGCTGGTCACTGCGACTGGCGCATCGTACGGGAGCACGGTGCCCATGCAAAAGGTGTGGCGGGTGTGCAGGCCAACCCGCTTCGGCTTGGCCTGCAAGCGCTGGGCCTGTCGGGCTTGCCCAGCGACCGCAAGTTCGTGCCGCGTGCCTACCTTGAGGCGCAAAAGTCGGTGCGCCTGGCGGTTTTGCGTGGGCTGCTCGATACCGATGGCTGGGTAGAAAAGTGGGGCAGTGTACGGTTTTCAACTTCAAGCCGCCAACTGGCCAAAGACGTGCAGGAACTGGCACGCTCCTTGGGTGGCTGGTGTTCCATCAACCCCAAGCAACCCCACTTCACCAACGTCGCAGGCATGCGGGTAGCGGGTTTGACCGCCTATGTCTGCAATATTTCTCACCCTGAGCCGAAGTCACTCTTCTCGCTGGCCAAGAAAAAAGCAAGGGCACCCGCCCGACGGACACGCATCAAACGCCTGACGGTGTCTTCCGTTGTTGCCACGCGTGCAACGCTGTGTCAGTGCATCTCAGTCAGCCATCCGACCAAGCTTTACATCACTGACGAAGATGTGGTCACTCACAACACCGCTCTGGCCATCAACATCGCTGAACACGTGGCACTCAACGAAGGTCTGCCTGTGGCCGTATTTTCGATGGAGATGGGTGCGTCGCAGCTGGCGGTACGTATTGTCGGCTCGATTGGCCGCATTGACCAGAGCCATCTGCGCACTGGTGCGCTGACCGATGAAGAGTGGCCGCGCCTGACCGAAGCCATTGAAAAGCTGCGCACCATCTCGCTGCATATTGACGAAACGCCAGGCCTGACGGTCAGCGAGCTGCGCGCCAACGCACGCCGCCTGGCCAAGCGCTGCGGCAAACTCGGCCTGATTGTGGTCGATTACCTGCAGCTGATGAGCGTGTCCAGCAGCATGAGCGACGAAAACCGCGCCACCGCAGTGGGCGAGATTTCACGCGGCTTGAAAATGCTGGCCAAAGAGCTGCAGTGCCCTGTGATTGCGCTCTCACAGCTTAGCCGGGGTGTTGAAAGCCGCACCGACAAACGCCCCATGATGAGCGATTTGAGGGAATCGGGAGCGATTGAGCAGGATGCAGACATCATCATGTTCATTTACCGCGACGAGTACTACACCAAAGAAGCCTGCAAAGAGCCCGGTGTGGCCGAAATCATCATCAGCAAGCAGCGTAACGGCCCGACCGGCACTGTCAAGCTGGCGTTTATCAACCGCATTACCAAGTTCGAGAGCCTGGCGCATGGCGGCAGTGGCGATTATTAAGGCGCAAGCAGCCACATGAAAAAGAGTGACTTTGTATGGAACTGAACCTCGAAACCGTCATCGGTCTGCCATTGCCTGCAGCCACCGTCATCATGCTGCGCGATGGCACCGACGGGCTGGAGGCGTTCCTCATCAAGCGGCATGTCAAGTCAAATGTGCTGGGCGGCGTGTTTGTTTTCCCAGGCGGCAAGGTTGACCTGCTGGATGCCGAGCTTGATACGGCGCTGCACATTGACCAGCCCCTGCCGGATTTGCACACCGCACTCAACGAGCCCGACATTGACCATGCCACAGCAGCAGGCCTGTACATTGCCGCTGTGCGTGAAGTGTTTGAAGAGTCCGGCATTTTGTTTGCCGAAGGAGCCGGCCTGGCGCATGCAGGGCACGCCACCGCCATGCTGCGCCAGGGTAGAGCCTTTGCAGTCGTGCTGGCCGATATGAAACTGCGTCTGCAAACCAGCAGTCTCGCGCCCTGGTCGAGATGGATTACACCTGTTGTGCCATCGGTGATGAACAAACGCTTTGACACCCGCTTTTTTGTAGCGGCCGTTCCCACAGGCCAGGTCGCTGTGCACGACAACTTTGAAGCGACTGAAAGCATCTGGCTAAAACCGCGCACCGCCCTGGAGCAGCAGCGTGATGGTCTGATCGAAATGGCCCCGCCACAAATCATGACGCTGGCTCACCTCTCACGGTTTGAAAGCGTTCAGGCTGCAATGCACTACGCAAGAAGCAGCAAGCCCCCGGTCATTCAGCCGCACGCGATAGACATTGACGGTACCCGCGTGATTTGTTACCCCGGCGATGAAGAGCATTCAGTCAAGTACAAGGCCATGCCCGGGCCCACGCGGCTTCGTTATCGGAACAAGCTGTTCGAGCCTGTTGGGGGGTTTGAGTCTTTGTTTGAGTAGCGCAGCTCGTAGCTGACGTTGCACACACCTCTGATTTCATTTTCAGATCAATAGGAGATCAGGCGCGAAGCCGCAAACAGCGCTCCAGCATGGCGAAGCTGAGCAACAACATATCGTATGGATATGGAAATGAAAATGGAATAACTCAGACAAAGTGGTCGAACGACCCGAACTGATCCGCTACCTGATGGCCGTGTGCGTCAATCAGTCGCAGGCCAGGTACCTGCTCAATCTGGCCAATGCGTGTGAACGGCGTCTGGCTGGCAGAGGCTGCAGCCGCAACCGCTGGCCTGAGCGCAACAGGTGCTGTGAATGCCAGCTCGTAGTCATCACCACCGGCCAGCACGTAAGCCAGCGTGGTTTGAGCATCAAAAAGGTCGTTGGCGCAGGTTTTATATGCGCAGGCAGCTATTAAATTGATAGCGACAGAGGTGTCGATCCGTGCGCCAACGCCTGACGCTTTCAGCAAATGCGCCAGATCGCCCGTCAGGCCATCGCTGATGTCGATGGCTGCCGTGGCGATGCCGCGCAAGGCCTGGCCAAGTGCTACGCGGGGCGTGGGTTGTTCCAGGCGGCTTCTGGCCTGGGCCAGCGTCTCAGGGCTCACTTGGGTTTTGCCCAGAAGTGCATCCAGCGCCAGCCGGGCGTCACCCAGCGTGCCGCTGACATACAGGTCGTCACCCACTTGCGCGCCGGAGCGCAGCAGGGCCTGGCCACGCGGCACCTCGCCAAACACGGTGATACAGATATTGAGCGGGCCTTGCGTGGTGTCGCCGCCGACCAGCTCACAGCCGTGCTGGTCGGCCAGCGCCCACAGGCCGTTTGAAAAACCTTGCAGCCAGGCGTTGTTGATGTTGGGCAGCGCCAAAGCCAGCGTGAAGGCCAGGGGCGTCGCACCGCAGGCCGCCAGGTCGCTGAGGTTGACCGCCAGCGCTTTGTGGCCCAGCGTGTGCGGGTCAACATCCGCAAAAAAATGCCGCCCCTCAACCAGCATGTCACTGGAAATGGCCAATTGCATGCCAGGCGCAGGTTGCAGCAATGCACAGTCATCGCCCACACCCAGCACCGCGCGCCTGGCCGGGCGCGTGAAATAGCGCGCAATCAAGTCAAATTCACTCATACGTCGAGGATACAGGCATTGATATCCTCACCGACCTGAAAATACGATGATTCCTGCTGCCAGAGGGTCATGTCCGACCCCGGTCACAGAGGCTGATTCAATCAGTGGGTCATTTGCTGCACAAGCCGTTCTGGCAGACAAAGGCCGCGATGCCAACGAGTGGCTGGCGTACCCTGGAGTCAGGGGCATTGAGGCGGTCATCCCGCCACAAGCTATGAAAAAGATAGCTGCAAGCCCAGGTGTTTCCTGCCCCTGAGGCTATTTCGACATAAAAAACCGGGTTTCCCCGGTTCGTGTTGCGGTGCAAACGCTGTGTGGCCCGCAAGGGTGGCGTTCAAGCCTTGGTGGTCCTGGTGTGTTTTTCAATCAGGCTGCGGGCGGTGTCGAGCAGTTTTTTGCCATCAAAGCCTTTTTTGTTCATGTCTTCGACCCATTCGACTTCGACCGTACGCGCCTTGCGGCGGAACTCTTGCGCTTGTTCCACGCTGATGGTGTAGATCGTGTTGCCCCGGTCGCTGGCGGACTTGCGGCCAGGCACATCGTTGCCTTGCTGGATTTTGCCCAGCATGGCCGAGGTGGCCATGCCCGAATTGTTGTCTATGACTTTTTTCAGGTCCGGTGCCAGCGCGTTGTATTTGGCCTTGTTCATGGCCATCACAAAAGTGGTGGTGTAAAGGCTGCCACCGGCGGGGTCAAACTCGGCGTGGTATTTGGTCAGTTCATTGACCTTGACCGACGGCACGACTTCCCAGGGAATCACACAGCCGTTGATCGTGCCTTTGCTCAAAGCGTCCGGAATGCCTGGCAGCGGCATGCCAACGGGGGTGGCACCCAGCACTGCCAACAGTTTGGTCACCTGGCGGGTCGGGCCGCGCAGCTTGAGGCCGCGCATGTCGGCAACGGACTTGACCGGTTTGTCCACGGTGTGGATCACGCCGGGACCATGCACCTGAAGCGCAATCAACTGGGTGTCCTTGAACTCGTCCACTGCGACGGTTTGCACGTATTCCCAATAGGCTTTGGACGTGGCCTCGGCATGGCTCATGATAAAGGGCAGCTCAAACACCTCAATGCGCGGAAAGCGCCCTGCGGTGTTGCCGGGCAGCGTCCAGACCACATCGACCACGCCGTCCTTGACCTGGTCGTACAGCTGCACCGGTGTGCCGCCCAACTGCATAGCCGGGTAACCCTCGAACTTGATGCGCCCGCCAGATTCTTTTTCAACCTTTTCCATCCACGGCTTGTGCATCGCCAGCCACACGTTGGAGGTGGGCGACATGAAGGTGTGGAACTTGAGTGTGACGGCCTGCTGTGCCACGGCGCTCAGGCCGGGCGCACCGAGTGCGGCTGCAGCACCGGTTTTAAGAAGGGTTCGGCGTTGAATCATTTGAAAGGGTCTCCGTTGAGAAAATTAATGCGCCAACAATACAACAGGCTAACTCCCCTGGTCAGGGGAGATTCCCTTGCATCTGACCGCCTCGGCGTTCACAGACCTGTCAATTCATGAACTTGACCAACCACAAGGCAATGCCAGGGAAGGCCAGAATCAGAATGATGCGCAAGGCGTCGCTGATCAGGAAAGGCAATACGCCGCGAAAGCTCTCACCCAGCGGCACGTCTTTGGCCATGCCATTGACGACATACACGTTCAGCCCCATGGGCGGCACCAGCAGGCCAAACGACACCACCATCAAAATCAGAATGCCAAACCAGATCGCCAGTGATTCCTTGGGCATGCCAAAGTCCAGCGCCATCACCACGGGGAAAAAGATCGGAATGGTCAACAAGATGATGGACAGCTCCTCAGTGACCGTGCCCAGCACGATGTGCAGCGCCACAATCGCCACCATGACCCAGATCGGGGCCAGGTTCCAGCTGGCGATCAGGCCCACCAGCTGGTGCTGCACCTGCGTCAGGGCGAGTGTCGAGTTCATGACGTCTGCGCCGATAAAGATCAGAAAAATCATGGCCGAGCTGGTAGCGGTGCCGTAAAAGCAGCTTTTGAACTTTTCCCAGGTCATTTCGCCTTTGGCCAGTGCTGCCAAAAAGGCAGTGGCCGCGCCGACAGCTGCACCTTCGGTGGGCGAGAAAAAGCCGCCATAAATGCCACCGAACACCAGAATAAAAACCACGGCGATGGGTGCCAGACCCAACAACAGTTTCAGGCTTAGTTTGGGCCGGTCAGCAGTCACTTCAGGCGCGTGGCCAGGCACCACGCGAACGTAAACAGCAATCACCAGCAGGTAGCTCAGCATGGCCAGAATGCCGGGGATAGTGGCTGCCAAAAACAGTTTGGCAATGTTTTGTTCCGTCAAAATGGCGTAAATCACCAGCGGCACCGAGGGCGGAATCAAAATGCCCAGCGTGCCTGCCGTCGCCAGCGTGCCAGTGGCCAGGCGGCCTGAGTAACCGTGGCGCTTCATTTCGGGCAGCGCCACACCGGTGATGGTGGCAGCTGTGGCCACCGATGAGCCGCAAATCGCACCAAAAGCGGCGCTGGCCATGACGGCGGCCATGGCCAGACCGCCCTTGAAGCGGCCTGTGATGGCCGCAGTAAATTCAAACAGGGCCTTGCTGATACCGCCCTGCGTGGCGAACTGCCCCATCAAAATGAACAGCGGAATCACCGACAGGTCATAACTGGCAAAGCGCGCAAACGCCATGGAGTTCATGAAGCTGGCGAAGGGTCCCCAGCCGGTCTGCATCACGTAGCCCACGGCACCGGCCAAAAACATGCTGATGGCAATCGGCGTGCGCAGTGCCATCAAGCCAAACATCAGCACCAGCACCAGGCCTGCAATCGAAAGACCGCTCATGTCAATGCCCCGTCTCGACACTGAAGCCAAACACCACCTGATGCAGCGCAACGATGGCAGTCAGTACAAAGCCCGGCACCATGGCGGCGTAGGCATACCACTCCGGCATGCCCAGCAGCATGGTGCTGGAGTTGGTTTGCCATGAATTCAGGCCGCCCAGTCCGGCTCGCCAGGCCAGCAGCAAAAAGGTAGCTGCCAGAAAAAACGCCCCCAGACGGTCGAGCCTGTCATTGATTCGCTTGGGCACCCGCGCGGTAAAAAAGTCAACAATGATGTTGCCGCGCTGCAGCTGGCACAGCGGCATGAACAGCCCGATAGCCGCGCCTGTGGCCAGCCCGACCAGCTCAAAGTCGCCAGGCACGGTTTTGCCGATGGTCTCGCGGCCGATGATGCTGACACAAGTAAGCACGGTGATCAGCGTCATCAAAATGCCCGCCGCGATGGCGCTCAGCTTGGAGGAGATTTCCAGAATTTTCAACATGGGTCACTATTTTCCAGCTGGGGTTGAAGCGGTTTTTGGCCGGTGTTGCCGTTTTGTCCGAAGTGATGATTGGCAAGTGGGTGGCGCTTTGACACGCGGATGACCCGCAGTCACAGCGCCGTTGCCTTTGTCTTTGTCTTTGTCTCAGGTCACGTTGATCGTCAGCGTGCCCAGGCCCGCCACGCCGCCCACCATGGTGTCGCCACTGACGACTGCGGCCACGCCTTCAGGGGTGCCGGTGTAAATCAGGTCGCCGGGTTGTAATTCCCAGGCGGCTGACAGGTGCTCAATGGTTTCGGCAATATTCCAGATCAGTTTGGAGACGTTGCTGCGCTGGCGGTCTTTGCCGCCCACCTGCAGGTACAGCTCGGCGTTGTTGACGTCGCCCGCATCTGCCACAGGCGTGATCGCACCGATCGGGGCCGACTGGTCAAAGCCCTTGCCAATGCACCACGGGCGACCGGCTTTTTTCATCTCGCCCTGCAGGTCGCGGCGGGTCATGTCCAGACCGACTGCGTAACCGTAAATATGCTTATGGGCATCGGCTGCAGCAATATTTTTGCCGCCCGTACCAATGGCGACGACCAGCTCGATTTCATGGTGCAGGTTTTTGGTCAGGCTGGGGTAAGGGATGCTGCCTGTCTGACCCGCTTCAACCGCGACGATGGCGTCTGCTGGCTTTAAAAAGAAAAACGGGGGCTCGCGCCCAGTAAAGCCCATTTCCTTGGCGTGCTCTTCATAGTTGCGGCCCACGCAATACACACGGTGAACTGGAAAGCGGTCTTGGGTGCCCGTAACAGGCACAGATACCGTAGCGGGCAGGGTCAGTACAAAACTCATGGGAATCTTTCCTCTTTGTGTATGCCCAGGGCCTGATGCACCGGGCGGTCTGAAAAACTGAACAGCACACAGCCTTGCGCCGAACGCAGTTGCGCAGTGTGCCACGACGGAATCACAAAATGATCACGCGGGCCAAACTCAAAAGTCCAGGTCTGGCCCTGCCGTTCAAGGGTCACGCTGCCCGAGCCTTCAACGACGCTGAACACCGCGCCATCCGTCTGCCGGTACGGCTGGCCCGTAAACCCTGCAGGCAGACGCTGCATGAAAGTCGCCATGGTCGGTATGGGCGAGCCGCCTGTGGCCGGGTTGACGTAGCGCAGCTTGACGCCATCCCAGGCGTCCACATCGGCGTGGGTTTCAAGCTCATGCAAGGCATCCCGCGTGCGGTCGTACGGGTAGCTGAAGATCGGTGACGTCTGGCCAAATGGCGGCGTGTAGCGCACCGGCAGCATATTGGCACCATAGCGCTGGCGGCTGATACCTTCCGGTTTGGTGACTTCCTGCTGTGCTGATGTGCCGTTTTCAGCAAAACCCGCGTCAAAAAAGCGCAGCATGGGAATGTCCAGCCCGTCGAGCCACACCACGGGCGCGTCAACGCCTGCTTGCCCCTGGTGGCCATGGTCATGGAATGTCCAGCTGGGCGTGATGATGAAGTCACCTGGTTTCATCTGCGTACGCTCGCCATCTACCGACGTGAAGGCACCCACGCCCTCGACGACAAACCGCAGGGCACTTTGCGTGTGGCGGTGGCTGGGCGCAATTTCACCCGGCATGATCACCTGCAGGCCCGCATACAGCGACTGGGTGATGCATGACCGCCCGCGCAGGCCCGGGTTTTCAAGAATCAGCACCCGGCGCACCGCCTCTTCAGCCGTGATGAGCTGGCCGGACGCCATCAGGTAAGGGCGAACGTCAGCGTATGTCCACAGTGCTGGCTGACACGGCGTAGCGGGTGCGGGCGGCACCAGGGCATGTAGCACTTCCCACAAAGGGGTCATGCTGTGGGCAGCGATGGCATTGTAAAAAGCCTGGCGTGCACCACTGTTGCCCCCAGATTCTTGGCCGGGCCGGGCGGATGGCTGTTGCGGTGTCAGGCTCATTAGGCTTGGCCGGTTGTGCTGGGGTTGATCAGTCAAGCCGGATGCCCCGCGTGCTGATGATGTTGCCCAGCAGCGTGGTTTCTTGCCGCAGGCGGCTGCTCAAACCCTCGGGTGACGTGCCCACAGCTTGCCAGCCCTGGCTGAAAAGTTTCTGCCGCACATCCGGGTCGCGCAGGATGCGGGGCACTTCAAAGCCCAGCCGGGCTTGTGCCGCTTTGGACAGATTGGCCGGACCCACCAGCGCATTCCAGACTTCAAGGTCCACATTTTTCAGCCCTGCTTCGCCCGAGTCAGACAGCGGCGCGACCTCGGGCACCAGCGCGCTGCGCCCACTGGTCAAGCCGATGGCAACGAGTTTGCCTGCGCGCACCTGCGGCATCGCCACGCTGGGGGCCATCAGTGCCATCTGGATTTGCCCACCCAGCAACGCAGTGACGACCTGCGGGTTGCCTGAAAACGGGATGTGCTCGGGCAGCAGGCCGGGGACGTGGCTTTTGATCAGCTCCATGCCCAGGTGCGCTACCGAGCCATTGCCCACCGAGCCATAGTTCCAGTTTTTGCCACCGAGCCGCGCAGCAGCAAAAAAAGCCGCGCCTTGCGGCTGACCCGCGGGCGCGACCAGCACCATGGGCGCTCTGGTCAGCAAGGAAATCGGCGTGAAGTCTTTGGCCGGGTCATACGGCAGTTTGGGATAGAGCAGTTTGGCTGATGTCAGATTGCCATTGATCACGATGCCCAGCGTGTGGTCATCAACCGCTTTGGCCACCTGGTCAGCAGCAATGTTGCCTGATGCACCCGATTTGTTGTCAACAATCACCGGCTGGCCCAGAGCTTTGGACAAGGCATCGGCCAGCGTACGCGCCGTCAGGTCGGGCGAGGAACCACCAGGAAAGCCGACCAGGAGGTGTACCGGGCGTGTGGGCCAGGTGCTGTTCAGGGGTGGTTTTTTTGAATCAATCTGGGCTGTAGCGCAGGTAATATATAGGCCAGTCGCTATAAATAGCATAGCGTTAAGCATTGTTTTGAACGTTTTGAATGCAGTTGGTCGCATGGGCTGGTGGGAAGGCTGTAGAAATAATTGTGCAAGTCTATTGGAACAGCCTGGACGGCTCAATGCCGTCGTACATCCACTTGAGACCGGCAAACCCGGCACTTTCACGTCCGCCCTGAAACATCTGGTTGCGCAACTCCCGCTGCACGCCTGACGCATGGTAGATATCGCCATAAAAACGCGCAGTCAACTGCACCCGCCCGGTGCGCAGGTAGCGCGCCTGCTGGTATTTTTGAAACGCTTTTTGCACGTCGCCCCGGGTTGACCGCAGGGCTTCGCGCAACACCACCGCGTCTTCAATCGCCTGGCCGGCACCCTGGGCCAGGTACTGCAGCATCGGGTGAGCCGCGTCGCCCAGCAGCGTCACGCGCCTGTCCGTCCAGTTTTTAACCGGCTCGCGGTCGCACAGCACCCACATCTTCCAGGTGTCGATTTTTCCTAACAATTCCTTGACCTGTAGACAGGCATCTGCAAAGCGATCGTTCAGCTCGGCGGTGTCGCCAAAGGTGTTCCAGCCCTCATCGCATCTATTGCTGTGAAAGACAGCCACCAGATTGAAAAGCTCGCCCCGACGCAAGGGGTAATGCACCAGATGGGTTTTTTCGCCGCCCCACAGCACCACGTCATCGCTCCACAAATGCGGGGGCACGTCTTCTCGTTTGAGCACGGCGCGGTAGGCAATATGGCCTGAGACGCGGGGCTTGCCGTCACCCACCACAGCTTCGCGAATTTTGCTCCACATGCCGTCAGCGCCAACCAGCGCCTGGCCGTCAATCTTCTCGCCATCCGAGAGTGTGACCGTCACACCGCTGGCAGACTGGTCAAACGATTCAACCCTGGCACTGGTGCGCAGGTTGACGTTGGGTTGCGTCTTGCAGGCATCCAGAAACACCTGGTGCAGATCTGCCCGGTAAATCACGCCATAAGGAAAGCCGTAAGTGGCGCGGGCCATGTCTCCCAGCGGCACACGCACCACCTTTTCCCCGGTACGTACATCGTTCATTCCCAGACCGGTGGGGAAAAACGCCACCCTGTTGATGACTTCCGTGAGGCCAAGGTAGTCAAACATGCGAAAGATGTTCGGACCCAGTTGAATGCCAGCGCCGATTTCGCCAAAACTCGCGGCCTGCTCCAGTACCGTGACAGCATGCCCATCGCGCGCCAGCACCAGCGCAGCCGCCAGACCGCCAATACCGCCGCCTGAAATAATAAATGGGTGTGTCTGGGCCATGCAGGATGATAAGTATGCTTATGACGCGTCACTTCAGTAAATACCCTGACTGCATCGGCTCCTTTAAACTCCGCCCATGCCAAAAAGCTTTAACTTCCAACGCGCCCCAGGTCATCTGATTCGCCGGGCACAGCAGTTGGCGGTAGCGATTTTCATGGAAGAAACCGCCGGGTTTGACGTGACGCCAGTGCAGTTTGCCATTTTGAACGCCCTGATGGATGACCCCGGCGAAGACCAGATCACGCTCTCAGGCCGGGTTGCGTTTGACCCGGCGACGTTTGGCTCTGTGATCAGCCGCCTGGAAGCCAAAGGCTGGGTTCAGCGGCAGGCTGACCCGGGCGACAAGCGCCGAAAACTGCTGTGGACCACCGCCGAAGGCGAAAAAGTGGCGCTGCAAATGAAACGCGCTGTGGGTAAAGCCCAGCAGCGCATTGTGGGGCCACTACAGCCTGCCGAGCGTGTGCAGCTCAATGCATTGCTTGGAAAACTGATTGCCGGGCATGAAAGTAATACCCGTCCTTGACCATCGATTTGTGGGATCACAAGAGCCGTCCCGTGAATCGATGGTGACAGAAGGCGCACATCTGCATAGAATTCAGTTTTTCGCTGGGGTGCCGAGAAAAACGGATTGCTGAAGGCGTCGCGCGATGTGTCTTTTGAAAGCATTGTTGTTGCGGTCGAGTCGGGTGACCTGCTTGACATCGTGGCGCATCCCAGAAGTGAAAAAGAAGTGAAAAGTAACCCAAGTCAACGGCCAGCTCAGGCAAGCCCTAAGCGGTCGTCACTTTTAGTGCAACGTTAAATGCAAACATCACATCTTTCAATGATGTCTCGCGTTCTTATTCAAACTGCTGATTTCGATGTTTCCACCGAGACCAAAAACCTGCTTGCGCAGGACAAACGCATAGGCGCTATATGCACCTTCATCGGCACCGTTCGCGACCGCAATGACGGTTTGAACATCAAGAGCATGGAGCTGGAGCATTACCCCGGCATGACTGAAAAGGCCATTGAGGCCATGATGGATGACGCTTGCAAGCGCTTTGATATTTTTGGCGCGCGTGTCGTCCACCGCATCGGGTTGCTGCAGCCGCTGGACCAGGTGGTGCTGGTGGCCGTCACTTCTGCCCATCGGGGTGAGAGCTTCAAGGCCTGCGAGTTTTTGATGGACTACCTTAAAACCCAGGCGCCGTTCTGGAAAAAAGAACAAACGCCCGACGGCGCGCGCTGGGTCGATGCGCGGGTCAGTGACGATGCGGCGTTGGCAAAATGGGGCATTCAGGCCGGAAATGCCGCGTAAATTTTGAGCAAATGCTGAGCAGGGCTGGGCAGGCCAGAGCAGGTCAGAGCAGGTCAGGTTTGATCTGGCGCAACATTGGCCGATTCAAGGCGCTTGAAAATGGGCTGATGGCCCCGAACTCCAGGAGTATTAGCGCAGTTCAACTTTTCAAACGCAAAGGCTTATTCCATGCGGCAAGACAAACTCACCACCAAATTCCAGGAAGCTCTAAGCGATGCCCAGTCGCTGGCCCTGGCCCATGACAATGGCTATATCGAGCCCGTCCACCTGCTGGCGGCCATGCTCAAACAGGAAGACGGCCCACGCGCCATGCTTGAAAAAGCCGGTGTCAATGTCAATGGCCTGATGCAGGCGACTGAGGCAGCGATTAAAAAACTGGCGCAGGTGCAAGGGCAAGACCAGGTGTCGGTGTCGTCCGATCTGGCCAAACTGCTGCAGGCGACTGAAAAAGAAGCCCTCAAACGCAACGATCCCTTCATTGCGGGCGAGCTGTATTTGCTGGCCGTTGCAGACAGCAAGGCCGACATTGGCAAAATCGCCCGTGAGAGCGGACTGAGCCGCAAGTCCCTTGAAGCGGCCATCAATGCCGTGCGCGGCGGCGAAAAAATGGACAGTGCTGAAGGCGAAGGCAACCGTGAAGCCCTCAAAAAATACTGCATGGACCTGACCGAGCGTGCCCGCATGGGCAAGCTGGACCCGGTGATTGGCCGTGACGACGAGATTCGCCGCGCCATTCAGGTATTGCAGCGGCGCACCAAAAACAACCCGGTGCTGATTGGTGAGCCGGGTGTGGGTAAAACCGCGATTGTTGAGGGCCTGGCCCAGCGCATTGTGGCCGGTGAGGTGCCTGATTCACTCAAAGGCAAACGCGTGCTGAGCCTGGACATGGCCGCGCTGCTGGCCGGTGCCAAGTTTCGCGGTGAGTTTGAAGAGCGCCTGAAAACCGTGCTCAAGGAACTCGCTCAGGACGAAGGCCAGACCATTGTCTTTATCGACGAGCTGCATACGATGGTGGGTGCTGGCAAGGCTGAAGGTGCGATGGACGCGGGCAACATGCTCAAGCCCGCCCTGGCACGCGGCGAGCTGCATTGCGTCGGTGCCACCACGCTGGACGAATACCGCAAGTACATTGAAAAAGACGCTGCACTGGAACGTCGCTTCCAGAAAATTCTGGTCGGTGAGCCGACGGTGGAAGCCACGATTGCCATTCTGCGCGGTCTGAAAGAAAAGTACGAACTGCACCATGGTGTGCAGATCACCGACCCGGCGATTGTGGCTGCAGCAGAGCTCAGCCACCGCTACATCACCGACCGCTTTTTACCTGACAAGGCGATTGACCTGATCGACGAAGCGGCCAGCAAGATTGCCATCGAGCGCGACAGCAAGCCCGAAGTGATGGACAAGCTCGACCGCCGCCTGATCCAGCTGCAAATCGAGCGCGAAGCCGTGCGCCGTGAGAAAGATGAAGCCTCACAAAAGCGCTTTGCCCTGATTGAAGAAGAAATCACCAAACTGCAAAAAGAAATATCGGACCTGGACGAAATCTGGCAGGCTGAAAAAGCCCAGGCGCTCGGCTCCAAAGACGTGATGGAGGAAATTGACCGTATCAAATTCCAGATTGAAGAACAAACCCGCAAGGGTGACTTCAACAAGGTGGCTGAGCTGAAATATGGCAAGCTGCCCGAGCTTGAAAAACGCCTGAAAGAAGCGCAAGACGTGGAGTCCAAAAAAGGCGCGACCAGTGCGCCCACATTGCTGCGCACGCAGGTCGGTGCGGAAGAAATCGCCGAGGTCGTGGCTCGCTCAACCGGCATTCCTGTCAGCAAACTCATGCAGGGCGAGCGCGACAAGTTGTTGCTGATGGAAGGCAAGTTGCACGAGCGTGTTGTCGGGCAGGAAGAAGCGATAGGCGCAGTGGCCAACGCCATTCGCCGCTCGCGCTCAGGCCTGAGTGACCCGAACCGGCCGACGGGCAGCTTTTTGTTCCTCGGCCCCACCGGCGTCGGCAAAACCGAGCTGTGCAAGGCGCTGGCTGGCTTTTTGTTTGACAGCGAAGATCACTTGATTCGCGTTGATATGAGCGAGTACATGGAAAAGCATTCTGTGGCCCGGCTGATTGGCGCGCCGCCTGGCTATGTCGGTTACGAGGAGGGTGGTGCGCTGACCGAGGCCGTGCGCCGCAAGCCTTACAGCGTGCTGCTGCTCGACGAGGTGGAAAAAGCCCACCCGGACGTGTTCAACGTGCTGCTGCAGGTGCTTGACGATGGCCGTTTGACCGATGGTCAGGGCCGCACCGTTGACTTTAAAAACACCGTGATCGTGATGACCAGCAACATCGGCTCACCGATCATTCAGAGCATGGTTGGCAAGCCGTATGAAGAGATCAAGGATGCCGTGACGGACGAGCTGAAGAATTACTTCCGTCCCGAGTTCTTGAACCGCATTGATGAGACAGTGGTCTTTCACGCGCTGGATGCGAAAAATATCGAATCGATTGCCCGCATACAGCTCAAGGTCTTGACAGCGCGCCTGCAAAAGATGGACCTGTTCATGGAGGTGTCAGAAGCTGCGGTTGCCGAGCTGGCCAAAGTCGGGTTTGACCCGGTGTTTGGCGCACGGCCGCTCAAGCGGGCGATCCAGCAGCGGATTGAAAATCCGCTCAGCAAGCTGCTGCTGGAAGGTGTTTTCCCGCCCAAGAGCGTGATTCCGGTGGATGTTGATCCGATTCAAAACCCCGGTGTATTCAGTTTTGGCAAGGCGGGCAAGGTGGGAACCTGAAGCTGCCTGTTGTCTTCTGTCTTCTGGCGCTCTTCATCAAGAAGGGCGTCAGGACAAATCAGTTTCACTCCTGATTTGATAGCTGCCAGCGCACGTATTTGCTGCCTTTGAGGCTTATTTTGCCAATCAATCGTCTGCGACAAATCAGACCCACTTACCGCTGGCAATCGGTGATGCAGGATGGGGCTTTTCGCCGACACCTGCATCAAGCAGCCACAGGTGTCCGGCGAATGCCCTGTCAAACAGGTGGCGGCTATTTGCCCTGCGGCGTGCGCTCCAGCTTGGTGGTGTCAAAGCCTGATTTCTGCAGCCTGCCCACCAGATCGTCGTAAGCCCTGGCTGGCAGGTCAGGCGTTCTGGACAGTATCCACAGGTATTCCCGCTTGGGCTCACTGACTGCAACCAGCTGGTAGCCCGGGTCCAGGTCAATGACCCAGTAATCGCCCCACACCAAGGGAATGAACGAAAGCCAGGCGGGTGCAAAGCGCACTTCGAGTCTGGGGGAGTTGCTGCTGCCAATTTGCCGGGCTTCACCATCGGCTTCAGTGACTTCGCCATCTTTGGTGGTGCAAATGTTCACCACGCGCACCTTGCCGTCAGCCTGCGCGCTGTAATCGGCACGTGTGTTTTTGACGCACTTTCTCTGAAACCAGTTGGGGTATTTGGCAATTTCGTACCAGCTGCCCATGTAGCGGGGCACGTCCAGCGTGGGTATGGTGGCCAAAGGACCGGGAGCGTCACTGGCCAGAGCGCTGCAGGCGTAAAAAGCCAGCAGCACGTTGATCAAAACAGTTTTTAAAGGCATCGCGGTCTCAAGCGAGTATGTGCCTGATGCAGCCTACTTTGCACTGCCAAAGAAAAACCGTTCTTCAACGATTTTGCCTTCCAGCACGCTGTACAGGCCCATTTCGTCAATCTTCATGCGCTCTGCGCCCTTGGGGGTCACTTCCATCGTGAAGCGCACCAGAAACTGGTGGCCGTGTACGTAAGGGCCTTCTACGTTGACGCTGTGGACAGTGTGGCTGGCATGCCACGCTACGCCCTTGGCCTCGACTGCGGCGCGGCCCTTGATCTCTGCCATGTCGCCCGCCATGGCTTCGCACGACACGATGTCGTCAGACCAGTAGGTTTGGCCAGCTTCGTTAAATTCTCCCTTGGCACACAGGGCGGTGAAAGCGTCGGCAATGATTTTGGTGTCCATGAATGGTCCTTGAAAGTGAGGTGCTGGAGGGTTATCGGAAAAGGGGAAACTTGAAAATCAAGGGTTGTCGCCACACTGATTCTGGTTCATTGTGCTTGCAGCGGGTCAAACTGGCGCAATTGCGCCCGCAGTGTGTCCATCTCGTCCATCAGGTGCAGGGCCAGCGCTGCGCCTGCCAGGTTGATGCCCAGGTCGCGCTGCAACCGCACCGCCACGCTGGCGCGGTGCAAATGTACGCCTGTGAAACGCCAGTAGTCCGGGGTCTGGCCCATCGGTGTCAGCACGCCTTCATCGACCAGCGCCATGATCACATCATCTTGCGTGGCGCAGGCGCGGCACAGGTCCGCCAGTGTGAGGTCGGTTTGTTCTTCGAGGACCAGGACGGCAACCATGACGTGATTGCGTTGAAACTGGTCTGAATTTTGAGGGCTGGTGGGGGGTGTCATGCTTGGCCTTCCAGTGTTTTTTCAACGGCTTCCAACTGTGCACGCGGATTGAATGCCTTGAGGGCTTCTGCCCAGTCTGCATAGGCTTTTTTGGCGGCTTCGGTGTCTGCGGCAGGCAGCGCGATTTGCAAGACGAAGTAGAAGTCACCGGGTGCACGCCCGCTCGGCGTGCCGGGCAGGCCGCGCCCTTTGAGGCGTAGCTTGCGCCCGGCTGCCGAGCCTGCCGGAACCTTGATTTCAACCCGGCCTGTCGGTGTAGGCGCTTCGACTTCCGCGCCCAGCGCGGCTTCCCAGGGGGCAACGGGCAAATCCATGTACACGTCGTAGCCGTCGGTCCTGAACAGAGCGTGCGGCAACATCTCCACGTCCAGGTACAAATCGCCGGGGCTGCCCTGGCCCATGCCAGGCGTGCCCTGGCCCGCCAGACGAATATGCTGGCGGGCGCGGATGCCTTTGGGAATCACAAACTCGATGGTGCGTTCCTGGGGCGCTCTGGCCTGCCCCTGCCCGTAATCGGGGTCTGCAGGCATGCGCAACTGCAATGTGCGTGTGGCACCGTTGTAGGAGTCGCCAAGAGAAATCTGGATTTTTGCATGCTGGTCCTGGCCGTGCATGTCAAACGCCTCATGGGTGCGCTGGCGCGAATGACCGCCCCGGCTGCCCATGCCGCCCTGGGGTCCACCGTTCATGCCCCGAAACAACGCGTCGAAAAAATCGCTGTGGTCTTGCCCCTGATCAAACCCCTGCTGGGCTGACCCCTGCCTTCCAGCCCATCCGGGCGGTGGCGAGAAGTCCTGCCCGGCCTTGTAGTTGGCACCGAGCTGGTCGTAGGCAGCTCTTTTTTCCGGGTCTTTCAACACGTCATAAGCCTCTGCCAGTGCCTTGAACTGGGCTTCTGCGTCCTTTTCCTTGCTGACATCCGGGTGGTACTTGCGAGCCAGCTTGCGGTGTGCGCGCTTGATCTCGTCAGGCGTTGCGCTTTTTTCAACGCCCATCGTCTGGTAGTAGTCTTTAAATTCCATGGAAGCCCTTCTGCCCTTCTGCTTTAGCTGCTAAAGCGTTCTGCCTGACCATAGCCTGCAAAACCGCTTTTGACTGTAAGACATCAGCGCAAAGTGGGTCAAGGCCCCTACTTTAAGGGCGGCCTGCCTCTTATGATCCGCGCATGACGACACCTGCACAACCCATTTCACAAGCTGCCTCTCAATCCGCTGCACAACCTGGTCTGCACGACCTGTTCGATGCGCAGTACCAGGCCAGTCGTGCTGATTCAGAAGTGCCGCTGGCGCTGCGCCGTGACCGCTTGCTGCGCATGAAGGCGCTGATTGATGACAACGGCACCGCACTCGCCCAAGCCGTGCAGACCGATTTTGGCGTGCGCTCATTGCAACTGACCGAGATTGCCGACCTGTTTGTGCTGCGCACCCTGTTGTCACACACGCTCAAGGCGCTGCCAAAGTGGATGAAGCCGCAAAAAGTCAGCACACCGCTGTACCTGCAACCGGCCCGTGCCTTCCTGCAGCGTCAGCCACTGGGCGTGGTGGGTGTCGTGTCACCCTGGAACTACCCGGTGCAACTGGCGCTGGGTCCGGTGATCACGGCGCTGGCAGCGGGCAACCGCGTGATGCTCAAGCCCAGCGAGCTGACACCAATGACCTCAGCCCTGATGGCTGATCTGATTGGCCAGACCTTTGCGCCAGACGAGCTGTGCGTGGTGCAGGGCGATGGTGCGCTGGCAGCCGAGTTCTCAAGCCTGCCGTTTGACCACCTGTTTTTTACGGGCTCGACCGCTGTGGGCCGCATCGTGGCCAAAGCCGCTGCCGCCAATCTGACGCCAACCACGCTGGAGCTGGGCGGCAAATCACCGTGCGTCATCGACGCGTCGTGTGATCTGGCCTCTGCTGCCATCAAGATCGCCCACGGCAAGTTGCTGAACGCGGGCCAGACCTGCATTGCGCCAGACTACGTGCTGCTGCCCCGAGGCCGTGAGGCCGCTTTTGGCCATGCGTTTGCCCAGGCGGTCGCCACGCTTTTCCCGACCATTGCAGGCAACCCTGATTACGCCGCCATCATCAGTGAGCGTCACCATGCGCGCCTGCAAGCCCTGCTGGCACAGGTCGAAGGTGAGGGTGCCAGACTGCAGGTGATCAATACGGGCGGCGTGGCACAAGCGGGTTCCAGACAAATGCCGCCGGTGCTGGTGTTTGGCGCGCCAGCCGAATCCGGACTTCTGACAGAAGAAATCTTTGGCCCCATCCTGCCCGTGTTGCCCTATGACACGCTTGAGCAGGCCATCGACTACATCAACGCCCGGCCCCGCCCGCTGGCGCTGTACTGGTTCGGCACAGACGACGCATCGCGTGACCAGGTGCTGGCCCGCACGGTCAGCGGCGGCGTGACGGTCAACGACACCCTGATGCACATCGCGCATGAAAACCTGCCTTTTGGTGGCGTCGGCGAAAGCGGCTGGGGCAGCTACCACGGCGAGGCCGGTTTTTTGCGCCTGAGCCAGCAAAAACCGGTGCTGGTGCAGTCAAAGTGGGCCAGGGGCGACTTGTTTTACCCGCCCTATGGCAAGCGCTTTGCGCAGGTGATGGGCTTGTTGAAGCGCTTTATCTGAAAGCGATAAATGCTACGCTTTTGATAGCTGGTTGCGCATATAAACCGTGGGCTGAAGGCACAAAAGCCTTGTAAAGTCGCCACTGCTAGCTGTGAAGTACAAAGGCGGACGCATTCAAAATTTTGGGGGTTGGGTTAAGGGTCACCTGAACTCAGCACCACTCGTCAACGTCACGCTATTGAGCCGTCCAGCCGCCATCCATGTTCCAGGCCACGCCGCGTATATTGTTGCCCACCGGTGAGCAGAAAAATACTGCCAGAGCGCCCAGCTCTTCAGGCGTGGTGAACTGCAGTGAAGGCTCTTTTTCCCCCAGCAGCTGCGCTATGGCGGCGTCGTTGCTGATGCTGCCCGCTGCGGCTCGGGCATCGACCTGTTTTTGAACCAGAGGGGTCAGCACCCAGCCGGGGCAAATCGCGTTGCAGGTCACGCCGCTGGTGGCGTTCTCCAGTGCGGTGACTTTGGTCAGGCCAACAATACCGTGTTTGGCCGCCACATAAGCGGACTTTTCAGCCGAGCCGACCAGGCCGTGTACAGATGCGATGTTGATGATGCGGCCCCAGCCCTTGCCGCCATCAGCTGCCTGCATGGCCGGCAGTGCCAGGCGGGTAGCGTGAAAAGCACTGCTCAGGTTGATGGCGATGATGGCATCCCACTTCTCAAGAGGGAAGTTCTCAATACGGGCAACATGCTGGATGCCCGCGTTGTTCACGAGAATATCGACCTGACCGAACTGGGCAGCGGCGTAGGCCATCATGTCGGCAATTTCGGCAGGCCGGCTCATGTCGGCCCCGTGGTAGGCCACTTTCACGCCCAGGGCCTCAATGTCAGCGCGTGGCCCGTCCACATCGCCAAAACCATTGAGGACAATGTTGGCACCTTGTGCAGCCAGTGCCTTGGCAATGCCCAGACCAATACCGCTGGTGGAGCCCGTGACGAGCGCTGTTTTGCCCTTGAGTAGGGTCATTTGCATGGTGGATCTCCGAATGATTTACGATGGCTGAAACGGTATTTGCACAGCACCTGCAAGCAGCGTGCCGGGTCAATACCTTGACGCAATTATCAGGCCTTGATACAAAATTTCTGCACCATGACTTCACCTACGTTGAATTACCTAAGCTGCCCGGACGCCACCGGCAGCCACCGCATGGCTTACTGGCAATGGGGCAACCCGCACAGCGCCCATGTGGTCGTATGCGTTCATGGCCTGTCGCGCCAGGGGCGTGATTTTGATGTGCTGGCCAGTGCTTTGTGCGAGCGTGCCGGGCAGCTGCCAGACGGCATTCGCGTGGTTTGTCCTGACGTGGTGGGCCGGGGCGAAAGCGACTGGCTCACCGACCCCATGGGCTACCAGGTACCCACCTATACGGCGGACATGCTGGCTTTGTTGGCGCAGCTGCACGCGCAGTCACCGGTGACCATGCTGGACTGGGTTGGCACCAGCATGGGTGGGTTGATTGGCCTGGTGGTGTGCGGCCAGCCAGGTCTGCCCTTGCCGGTTCCCGTACGCAAGCTGGTTTTGAATGACGTGGGTCCCACGATTGAATGGCAAGCGCTTGTGCGTATCGGCACTTATCTGGGCAAGTCCGGGCAGTTCGGTTCTTTGCAAGAAGCAGCCGATGCGATGTGGGTGATTTCATCCGGCTTTGGCCCGCACACCCCTGAGCAATGGCTGGCGCTGTCGCGGCCCATGGTCAGACCCGTCTCAAACCTGCCGGGCAGCCCGCTGTGCCTGCATTACGACCCGGCTCTGGCCGTGCCTTTTAAAGAGGCCACGCAGGCGTCAACGCTGCAGGGTCAAGCCGTGCTCTGGCAGCTGTACGACAGCATCACGGCCCAGACTTTGCTGCTGCGCGGCCAGCACTCCGATCTGCTCACAGCAGCCACAGCGCACACCATGACCGAGCGCGGCCCGCGAGCCCGGCTGGTCGAGTTTGCGGGTGTCGGGCATGCACCCACGCTGGTAGCGCTGGACCAGGTGGACACGGTGGCCAGGTTTTTGCTGGCCTGATGTTCGATCAATCACGATTTTCAACAACGACGGTTTCAGTCTCAATGAAAAGCAAGCTACCAGGGCCAGGCATCCCCCTCAATCCTTCAGTGCCTCAGGCCAGTGCGGTCCAAAACGCACCTATCGTCACGGCCACTGCTGACAGCCTGCCTGACCAGCCGCATGCCTTGCAGCGCGCCCGTGCGTTCGCTGAGCCACTGATTGCCAGCGAAGTGCTGGACACCGGTGAAAATATCCTGGCACACGCTGACGCAGTAGCAGCTATTTTGAAGTCCATTGGGGGCTCCGAAGCCATGCAGGCCGCTACTTACCTGGTGCATTGCTGCCAGCACTTGAACAAGCCGCTGGAGGTTATCACCAAGTCGTTTGGGGCCAACTACGCCGCACTGGCCGTTGAAACGACCAAGCTGGTCACCGTGCAGCGCCAGACCCGTGCAGCGGACGCCAGGGCGCAACTGTTTTCAGACCCGGCGGCACAGACTGAGACCGTGCGCAAGATGCTGCTGGCGTTTTCGCGTGACCTGCGGGTCGTCATGCTGCGACTGGCATCACGTCTGCAAACCCTGCGCCACTACGCTGCCCACTTTGGCACAACCCGCCAGGGCGCCACACATGCGCTGGCGTATGAGTCATTGCATGTATTTGCGCCGCTGGCCAACCGGCTCGGCATCTGGCAAGTCAAATGGGAAATGGAAGACCTGGCCTTTCGGTTTCTGGAGCCCGACACCTATAAAAAAATCGCCCAGCTGCTCGATGAAAAGCGTGTGGAGCGCGAAAAATTCATGGAGGCGTTACGCGCTCAACTTGAGCGCGGCCTGAACCAGGGCGGCATTGCCGCGCTGGTGCAGGGCCGGCCCAAACACATCTACAGCATTGTTAAGAAAATGCGTGGCAAGTCGCTTGACTTTGACCAGGTGTTTGACATCCGTGCGCTGCGGGTCATTGCAGCTGATGTGAACGGCTGTTATGCAGCGCTTGGGTTTGTGCACACGCGTTTTTCCCTCATTGACGGCGAGTTTGACGACTACATCGCCAAGCCGAAATCCAACGGCTACCAGTCGCTGCATACGGTGGTGCGTGACGAGGCTGGCAGGGCGGTTGAAATCCAGATTCGCACGCAGGCCATGCATGACCATGCCGAGCATGGCGTAGCCGCGCACTGGGCCTACAAAGAAGCGGGCACCAAGGGCTATGCGGGTGTGTCTGCCAGCAGCGAATACGACGCCAAAATCGCTGTATTACGGCAGTTGCTGGCTTGGGAGCGTGACTTGTCGGGCCCCGCTTCACAGCGTGCGCGTGAGGCTAATCAGGGCCTGTTCGAGGACCGTATTTACGTCCTGACGCCCGACGCTGCCGTGGTCGAGTTGCCCCAGGGTGCCACGGCGGTTGACTTTGCCTACAGCGTGCATACCAACGTCGGCCACCGCTGCCGGGGTGCGCGGATTGATGGGACCATGGTGCCACTCAATACGCCGCTGCAAAACGGCCAGACGGTGGAGGTCATCACTGTGAAGGAGGGCGGGCCGTCGCGCGACTGGCTAAACCCCGAATTGGCCTTTTTATCAAGCCACCGTGCCAAGTCAAAGGTGCGTGCCTGGTTCAACGCACTGGACATGGCACAGACCATTGCCAAGGGCCGGGAAGCGGTTGAAAAGCTGTTGCAGCGCGAAGGCAAAACGGCCATGAAGCTCGACGATCTGGCTTTTCAGCTGGGCTTCAAGGCAGCCGACGATTTGTTTGAGGTGGTGGGCAAGGACGAGCTGTCTTTGCGCACCATTGAAAACATGCTCAGGCCGCCTGAGCCAGTGGCCACGCAAGACGATTACGTGCTGACAAAAAAGCCGCGCCCTGCCAGCCAGAACGCCAAAGGCGGCGGCGTGCTGGTGGTGGGTATGGGCTCGCTGCTCACGCAACTGGCCAAATGCTGCAAACCGGCACCACCAGACCCGATTCTGGGGTTCGTGACCAAGGGCCATGGCGTGAGTGTTCACCGGGGTGACTGCAGCAACTTTCGCAACATGGCCACAGGCAGCCCGGACCGCGTGATCGAGGTGGACTGGAGCGCGCCAAAATCAGCCGACGGCTCCATCTATCCGGTCGATATCTCGATTGAGGCCTCAGACAGGCAGGGTCTGCTGCGCGATATTTCAGAGGTTTTCACAAAAGAGAAAATGAATGTCATTGGCGTGCAGACCACGTCGGTCAAGGACAACCGAGGCGGCACGGCCTGGATGACGTTTACCGTAGAGGTTGCACAATCGGGCCGCCTGAAACAGGTGCTTGGTGTGGTGGCAGAAGTTGCCGGTGTGCGGTCTGCCAGAAGGCGCTGAAACAGGTGCTGATTTGAATTCTTCTTCCGGTCCATCCAGAAAAGGGGTTTCAACACTGTTATACTTTGGGCTCGACTTTAGGCGCATAGCTCAGCTGGTTAGAGCACCACCTTGACATGGTGGGGGTCGTTGGTTCGAGTCCAATTGCGCCTACCATTTTTTGCGAAATGGTATCTTGAAATACACCTCAGTTCTTACACTGTGATCTTCAGGGTAAACCAAGGGGATTGTTAGCCCTCTGATTCCTAGAATGTATCCATGCCTCTGTTCCTCAACAGCTGGCCATTCAGAGGACCATCCAGTGCAGAAAAGAAGACCTATCCAAGACAAGCTTGAGGCTTCGCCCAGCCCAACCACGGCCGCCAGCCGCGTGATTAAAAAGTATCCGAACCGGCGCCTCTACGATACGGAAACATCAACCTACATTACGCTGGCTGAAGTGCGGCAACTGGTGATGGACAGCGTGCTTTTTGTGGTGCGCGATGCAAAAACCAGTGACGACCTGACGCGCAGCATTTTGCTGCAGATCATTCTTGAAGAAGAGTCGGGCGGCGCACCCATGTTTACCGAGGCAGTGCTGGGCAATATCATCCGTTTTTACGGCAACGCCATGCAAAGCTTCATGGGCGCGTACCTTGAGAAAAACGTCCAGAGCTTTATGGATTTGCAGGTCGAAATGGCCAGGCAGTCCAAGGGCCTGAGCCCTGAAAAATGGGCGCAGTTCATGAATGCGCAGTCCCCGATGATGCAGGGCATGATGGGCAATTATGTGGAGCAATCCAAGGATGTTTTCACGCAAATGCAGGAGCAGATGCAAAAACAAAGCGAGCAGATGTTGTCGGCGTTTGGGCTGAAAAGGTAGATTGAAAAATCACGCCACAACAGCTCTGAGACAATACAACTTATGAGCGAAGCTATCTCCCCCCCATCATCCCCGCCAGCGTCCGTCATTCACAAACCTGCGCCGCGTGTTGGTTTTGTCAGCCTGGGTTGCCCGAAGGCGCTGACAGATTCTGAATTGATCCTGACCCAGCTCAGTGCCGAGGGCTACCAGACCTCCAAAACCTTTGAAGGCGCCGACCTCGTCATCGTCAACACCTGCGGGTTCATTGACGACGCCGTCAAGGAAAGTCTGGAGACCATCGGCGAGGCACTGGCTGCCAACGGACGCGTGATCGTCACCGGCTGCCTGGGTGCGAAAGCAGGCGAGGATGGCGGCAACATGGTGCGCCAGATCCACCCCAGCGTGCTGGCCGTGACCGGCCCGCATGCCACGCAGGAAGTCATGGACGCGGTGCATTTGAATCTGCCAAAACCGCACGACCCGTTTGTGGACCTGGTGCCTAATTCATTTGGCATTGCCGGCATCAAGCTCACACCACGGCATTACGCGTATCTGAAAATCAGCGAAGGCTGCAACCACCGTTGCACGTTCTGCATCATTCCTTCCATGCGCGGTGATTTGGTATCGCGCCCGATTGGCGATGTATTGAACGAAGCGCGTGCGTTGTTTGAAGGCGGCGTGAAAGAGCTGCTGGTCATCAGCCAGGACACCTCGGCCTACGGCGTGGATGTCAAATACCGCACCGGCTTTTTTGACGGTAAGCCAGTTAAAACCCGCATGCTGGAACTGGTTCAAACCCTGGGTGAAATTGCC
>JBBRMH010000018.1:0-33626 GCA_038230935.1 Burkholderiales bacterium
ACTCTCCAGGGTCTGTGCAGCGGCGGGCATCACGGCCATAGCTATTAACGCCATAGAAAAAATTATTTTAGCTGGGACCCGTGCGGTCAGAATGAGAGCGAGATTGAACTTCATGGTTTGATTTAACTAGAGGACTTAGAGGGGTTACACAACACTTTACCAATGACTTTAACTTGAATCCGTGACCTCAATTTTCCCACCCTGGGTTTTGACCCGAATATTCGGAATCTATTCCAAGACTTGGCCCAGCATGTCTTGGAAGTAGTCGTTTTTGCTTTTTTTATCGGCCTTGTCATAGACCCGGTAGTTCACCGGCAAACTGCGCCCTTGGGGGTCTGTGTAGTACAGCGTGATCAGACTGAGCCCTTTGACCACCCGGTGGTGCTTGCCTGACCAAAAGTGCCCCACCAATGCTATTTTTCGGCTGTACGGCTCGTCCAGCGTAGTGTCATCCACGTTAAGTGTGCCGCCGACCAGGCACAGTAGCTCTTTGGCCTGGTTGAACAGCTCTAAGGGCTCATACGATTCACGCAGCAAAAAGCGATTCGCACTGTCATGCGACATTCCCATGACGCGCGACAAATGAGTGCAGGCGGTCGACTTTGGCTCACTCATCAAAAAACCCATACACATCGGTAGTGTGCATTTTGCTGTGGCCAGGCGTGATATTTTTCTCATCTTGCACAAGCGTGCCACCTTTGTGCATCAGACAATTGCTTTGGTAGCACTTTTTTTGCCCAGTTTCAATGCGTAAGTCTTGTACATAGTAGTTTCACCAATGCGAAACCACATTTTCCAACTGACACTAAAGGACTGGGACAATTGGAGGTAACCGTTTTTTCGCTTTTAGTTTCAGGTTTAGCAAACAACAGTGCAGTGAACCCAGCAACCAGACTTCACTTTACACACCACATGGAGATTCAATGAATTTTTCAACATCGCTCAAGTCAGGAATGATCGTTGCAGGCATTGCTGCAACCGGTCTGATGGGCTCGCAGGCTGCATTGGCACTTGATGTCACAGCCGAAGTTTTTCAAACTTCTAAAGACCCATGGGATATGTCTTTCTTGCCAAACAACACCATGTTTTTCACGGAAAAATGTGCGGGTTTGTCTGTTCGCATGCCCGACGGCAAAGTGAACAAATTGCTTGGTGTGGGTGGTAGCACCGGCTATTCGGCCACTAAGAACGATTTGTTCTGCGACGGTCAAGCGGGTGTACAAGGCGTTGCAGTAGACCCTGACTTTGCCAAGAATGGCTTTGTCTACCTTTATTCCAGTTCCAAAGGCGCTAACCGCACATATGGTGGTTACAACAATATCCTGATGCGCATGAAAGTCAACGCCTCATTGGATGGCATCTCCGAGTTGACCGAAATCATCAGCGACCTAGGCTACAAGCCTGTGAAAACACCCCACCCCTTCGGTGGACCTGGTGCTCACAACGGTGGCCGCGTGCGTTTCGGACCCGATGGCTTCATCTATGTCACCATCGGCGACAACCACAATGGTGAAGGCCCACAAAGCCCGACCGTATTGCGTGGCAAGCTGCTGCGTGTTGACCGGGACGGCAAAGCTGCCGCTGGTAACAACCCACCCGCTGGCTTTGACAAGCGAATCTTTGCTTACGGTTTCCGTAACGCACAAGGTATTGCTTTCCGTCCAGGTACGGGTGATGTCTACACATCTGAAAACGGCCCTTGGCACAGCGATGAAGTTACCCACGTGGTCAATGGCGGCAATGGCGGCTGGGACCCACGTGAAAATGTGAACGGTCGCGGTCCTTGCCCAGGCAGTTACTGCGGTTACTCACCCAACCAAATGGGCGCAATGCCACCTGCTGAACGTGCTGCGTTCATGCCCATGACAGACCTCAAAGCTTACCCTGATGCCATGAAACCAGCCTGGACGAACGAGGGCTTGTCGCAAGGTATGGCCGGTAGCGTGTTTATCGTTGGTAAGCAGTGGAAAGAATGGGAAGGCCGTATGGCTGTAGGCTACGCTGGTATCGGTATCCACGGTACACCAACCGGTAACCGCATCGACATTCTTGACATCGCCAAAGACGGTCTGTCTTCCAAGCGTGAAATCATGCAGTGGCCAACAGCTGCCGGCCGCCTGCGTCACATCTCCCAAGGCGCTGATGGTGCTTTGTATGTGGCCGATGAATCCAGTGGCAACATCTACCGTGTGATGCCAGCCAATTAATTGCTTTGAATTAAGCTCTTAGAATGCGCTGCGTCATTGCAGCGCGTTTTTTCATATTTTGAATCTCTCACAATGAACCCATCTTTCCCCGCTCCATTGCCATCCGTGTTTTGCAAAACACTACTTGGCTTGATTTTTTTCAGCACTTTGTTTTTTGTAAAACCTGTTCGTGCAGAAAACGAAGCCCTCACAAAATTGATGCTGTCCAACAATTGCATGGCTTGTCATCAAATTGACAAGAGCGGCAACGGCCCCCAGTTCAACGAGGTTGCTGGAAAATACACTGGCGATAAGACAGCTGCCACCAAACTAGCGGCCAAAATAAAATCGGGTGGATCCGGTGTTTGGGGCGAAGACATGATGCCTCCTCAGGCGCAGGTTTCTGATGCTGATGCCAAGACTATCGCTAAATTGATTCTGGCCTTGCCTCCATACAAGAAATAAGCCATCAATCAGTCAATGGGTTATCCGAGCGTTGGTGGTGAATCAGCGCTTATTTAGTTAGCGTTTTTTGTGCCTCAGTCGTCACCGCGTGGACACAACGCGTCAATCATCGGCTGGGCCAAGCTGGCTACAGCCGAAGTGTGCCATTGGGCCGTATCAGGGGAAAGTGGCAGCAATTCCAACGTGTTGCCTGCAGCCCATGGTTTGTCAAACCCCACCACTTCAAGCACCCGAACCAGAGAGTTCATACAGTTGTATTCGTACAGCGTTGTTGTTGAAGCCGCAGTTGGCCACAGCAAGTTTGATCCTTGTTTCAAGACCCGTACTTGGCGGTAAATCGCCATAGGTCCAGCTTGCTTGACGGACAGTGGGTCCATGTAGAGTTCGCTTGCATCCTCCGATTTAATGTCAAGCCTTTGCCATTCAGCCAGCACAGAAGAGCCCGTCCCAACCAGAAACCCACACAGAAGAATGTGAAATTTAAGAGTACGCATAGTGGACTAGTAAACACTCCTGATTTTGATTATTCGTTGTCGATTGAGTCACTTATCACTGCTTGAGTGGCATGCGTGCCCTTATTTCTAAAACGCTCAATTTTCCTTATCTGAAACCTAACACCACGCCAACATGCAATCCTTTACGGAGGGCGATTGCATCGTTGTAGCGAGTAAACGAATAGCACCATTTCGGGGTTTTTTTGTATCAGTTTCGCTGAAATTTAAGTTTATGTGCCGTTTCCAAACCCCAGTTTTTCAATCAACCCCTTATCGCGGATGACCGTAGCATGCGCAAACTGTGTGTAGCTGCCTGTGCTCATGTAGATCGGCACCATGTCATACCGTGCCAATATAGCTTTGTAGCTGTCCTCCTCCATTGCCTGTTTGAAAGCGTCGTGCAGCCGCTTGACAATTTCAGGGGGAGTGCCGCGCGGCGCACCGATACCAAACGGTGAGTTTTGAACCAAGCCTAAACCCAGCTCTTTGAGCGTCGGTGCGTCAGGAAATTTCTCATGTCGCTGCTCGCCCCAGGTGTTGATCACACGCAGTTCACCGGCGGCGACCTGCGGATAAAAGCTCGTTGCATCAGCCGCAGCCATGACATGACCGCCTAAAACAGCCTTTAATAAATCGAGGCTTCCACTGTATGGGAAGTGCTGCAGCTCAAGTCCCAGCTTTTGTGCGATCAACTCCATTATCAGGTGCGGGGTAGTCATAGCTCCGCTAGTGCCGAAAGTTAATGCCTCCGGGTTAGCCTTAGCCCAGTCAACAAAGTGGGCCCACGTCTCGAGTGGCGAATCAGCGGGTACAACCAAACCAAATTTATAACCTGTGACGTTGAGCACGTAGCTGATGTCTCTGATCGGGTCCCAATTAATCTTTGTGGTGTACGGCAGACGAAAAACACTCAACGGAATTTGCGCTACCGTATACCCATCAGCAGCAGCGCGTTGAAGTAGCTGTGCAGGTTGGGTCCCGCCAAACCCGTGTTTATTCTCGACAATGATCGGTTGGCCCAAAATGTGTGATGCGTTGTCAGCCAACACTCGCATCGTGACGTCGGTTGGCCCGCCAGCAGGAAAACCTATCAACAGCCTGATAGCTCTATTGGGGTAAGGCTGCGCAATTGCATTCTCGATCAGGCCTGAAGCGGCCAATGTGGCTACGGATTGAATAAGTTGTCGACGCTGCATGATGGCCTTCGAGTGATAACCTAATAATTGATCATCCCTTAACCTGGCTGAAGCTGTACAAGGGGATACCCTGAAGGCAACCTCACCCCAGGGTATCTACAGCCCCGACACCGTTTACAGACCTCGTTCAGCGTCATTGGGTGCTCCAATTGATCTTGCCCCGAAAAACGTACTCCATAGCTGACAGGTAAAAATCAGTTTTAGGAGATAGAAATGAGCGAATCGAAACGACGGGCACGGTACACACTGGAATACAAGTTGGAGACGGTCAGGCTGGTCAAAGGTGGCTAGGTAGCGGCAGTCACGGCCAAGATGCTGGACATAAGAGCGTCAACGCACCTACGGAAAGCTCCTGGGGCCGCCTGAAAGTGGATCGGCTGTACAGCAGGAAATTCGAGACTTGCAGGCAGGCAAGGAACGAAGTGATTGACTGGATGATGTTCTACAACTACCGCAGAATACACTTTACTTTGGGCTATGTCAGCCCGATGCAGTTTGAGAAAAGCTGGCACGCGGCACACCTACTGAAGGCCGCATAATTGAACAGCTAAGAGGTATGTCCAACAGGGGCAGGTTCAGTTCCAGCACAACACAACTCGCCCAGGTTTGAACAAAACATGCTGGCCGAACGGCTGTCTGTACTGCCCGGGATGAGCAGAGTGCTGGTGGTGAATATGGCGTTGTGAAAGCTTGTTTAAAGTCTGCGGATAATTGGCAGATGAATATCTCGCGCCTGCCCAAAACAATCACCAGGTTCACGTGTTGCCAATACTCTCCGATGGTATGACCTGGCTGGTCGAGCGCCTGTTCGGCCCCTGGGTACATGGGGTCACGCCGACCACGCTGCGCGCCGATGTCATGGCGGGCCTGTTGGGAGCGGTGCTGGTGTTGCCGCAAGGCATTGCGTTCGCCACGCTGGCGGGGCTGCCGCCTGAGTATGGCCTGTTCACGGCTGTGGTCCCCTGCATCATTGCCGCTCTTTTTGGCTCCAGCTGGCATGTCATGTCCGGCCCTACCAACGCCAATTCGCTGGCGCTGTTTGCCATGCTTTCGCCGCTTGCTGCGGCTTTTACGCCAGCGTACATACAGCTGGCTCTTGCCGTCACGGTGATGGTGGGTGTGATGCAGTGGCTGATTGGCACGCTCAGACTGGGCAGTCTGGCCAACTTTATTTCGCCTTCTGCGTTGTTTGGCTTCACATCGGGCGCAGCACTGCTGATTGGGGTTTATGCCCTGCCGGATTTACTGGGCCTGGCCCCTGCTGCCGAACATGGTGCAGTTGCCGTTTTGAGGCACGTGGTGTCGCAGGCAAGTCACGCACAGCCGGTGGCCATGGCAGTGGCCGGTACGACGTTGGCCGTTGCCTTGGCAGTGCGGCGTTTTCTGCCCCGATGGCCCTTCATGCTGATCGGGCTGGTGGCCGCTACGGCACTGGCCTGGTTGTGGATGCAGGCCCCTGTCCACGGCGGCTCGCCTCTATCCGCAGTGCTCCGCACTGTCGGTAACATCGCCACGCCATGGCCGCGTTTCGAGGTGCCAGGCATCAGCTGGTCGTCGGTGTCAGAGCTACTGGGTCTGGCATTTGCGTTGACGATTGTGGCGCTGGGCCAGGCCATCTCGATTGCCAAGGCCGTGGCTGCCAGATCAGGTCAGCGCATTGATGCGAACCGGGAGTTTCGGGGGCAAGGGCTGTCGAACATTATTGGCGGGTTTTTCTCATGCTACGTCTCTTGCGGCTCCATGAACCGATCCATGCCCAGTCTGCAAGCCGGTGCCCGCACGCCGCTGGCAGCTGTCTTTTCTGCCTTGCTGCTGTTGGCGCTGGTATCTGTCAGTTCGCCCTTGCTGGCGCAGATTCCCATGGCGGCGCTGGCGGCTCTGCTGATGCTGGTGGCGGTGACCTTGCTGGACATGGCGCGCTGGCGGCAGCTTTTCAGCTTGAGCCGTACGGATTTTGGTGTGGCGCTGGCCACGCTGGTCGCGACTGTCACCATCCGGCTTGAGATGGCGATTTTGCTGGGTACCCTGCTATCGCTGATATCGTTTTTGTACCGGACCTCCCGGCCGGCTATGCGCACCATGGGGTTCGATAGCTGGGGGCCTGACCGGCAATTTGTGGTGATTGCGGATGATAAAAATGCGTTGCAGGAATGTCCGCAACTCAAATTATTGCGCATGGAAGGCGAGGTTTATTTTGGTGCCACACAATACGTGGCCGATACGCTGCACCACTTGCGTCACATGCCGCAGCCACAAAAGCATTTGCTGGTGATGGGTAAAAGCATGAACTTCATTGATCTGGCGGGTGCCGAGCTGTGGGAGGCCGAGCTCAATGCGCGCCGCGCCATGGGGGGTGACCTGTACTTCCACCGGCCCCGGCCCGAGGTCGTCCAGATGTGGCAGACCACAGGTTTTACGCGCTTGCTGGGCCCAGAGCACCAGTTTTCTGACAAGCGCACAGCCATCACCACGATTTTTAAAAAACTCGACCCGCAAATTTGCCGGGCCTGTACCGCACGTATTTTCCGGGAGTGCCGGGCAGTGCCCGAACCCGATAAAATCGCGCCCTAAACAACGCGGTCCTCCGCTCTACTCATGTCTGGATTTCATGTCTGCATCTGACCGCCGCGCTGTCCTGCCCCAATACTTGTTCCCCAAGCAGGCAATCACGGCTTTTGCGGGATGGGTCGCCTCACATGAACGTGGCTGGGTCACCACCGAAATCATTCGCCGGTTTGTCGCCAGGTACCAGGTCAATATGGATGAGGCGCTGGACTCAAGCATCAGCAGTTACCGCAGCTTCAATGATTTTTTCACGCGTGCGCTTAAACCCGGCGCACGACCTTTGGCCAGGGCTGATTTGATTTGTCCTGTTGACGGCGCTGTCAGCCAGTTTGGTGCAATTGCAAAAGACCAGATTTTTCAAGCCAAGGGCCACAGCTATTCCACCACGGCAGTGGTCGGCGGTGACACCACGCTGGCGGCGCTTTTTCAGGATGGCAGTTTTGCCACGCTGTATTTGAGCCCGCGCGACTACCACCGCATTCACATGCCCGCAGATGGGCGCTTGAGCCGCATGATTTACGTGCCCGGCGAGTTGTTCTCGGTCAACCCGACCACCGCCCGGGGCGTGCCGGGCCTGTTTGCGCGCAACGAGCGCGTGGTGTGTGTGTTTGAGTCAGACAGCGGCCCGTTTGTGCTGATTCTGGTCGGGGCCACCATTGTGGGCAGCATGGCGACGGTCTGGCATGGCGTGGTGAACCCGCCCCGTGGCAAGGTGTTGCGTGAGTGGCATTACCCGGCAGAATCAGGCGACGCCGTGTTCTTGAAGCAGGGGGAGGAAATGGGCCGCTTCTTGCTGGGCTCTACTGTCGTGATGCTGTTTCCCAAATCAACACATGGCCTGCTGCAGTTCAACCCGGACTGGGCACCGGGCCGGGCCATCTGTCTGGGCGAGATGATGGCAAACAGGCGTTGATACTTGTCTTTCAGGCAACACTGGGCCCTGAATTGACACCTCTTCGTCAACTCGGGGTGGCGCAGTTTTCCCCACAGGCGTAAAGTGGAGGAAAAGGAGTTCCCAATGAACGCACCGCTGCACCGCGAGATTCCCGCTGATGTCCTTAATGCCGCCCAGGCCTTGTCTCAGGTCACGGCGAAATGGGACGATGACATCGTCCAGCAAATCACAGACTACATCGCCATTCCGGCCAAGTCCCCGACGTTTGACAGCAACTGGGCGCAACACGGCTTTATCGACACCGTCATGCGCAACGCTGCCAGCTGGGTGGAAGCGCAAAAAGTCGAAGGCTTGACGCTTGAGATTGTTCGTCTTGAAGGCCGTACACCGGTGCTGTTTTTTGAAATCCCGGCCACGCGGGTTGACTCGACACAAACCGTGTTGATGTATGGCCACCTCGACAAACAGCCCGAGTTCAACGGCTGGCGCAACGACCTCGGTCCGTGGACCCCCAAGTATGAAAACGGCAAACTCTACGGCCGGGGCAGCGCCGATGACGGCTATGCGGTGTATGCCAGCATTGCCGCTGTGCAGGCGCTGAAAGCCCAGGGCGTGCCGCACCCGCGTATCGTCGGCTTGATTGAGACCTGCGAGGAAAGCGGCTCGTATGACCTGCTGCCTTATGTCAATGCGCTGAAAACCCGCCTTGGCGACGTCGCGCTGGTGGTGTGCCTGGATTCTGGCGCGGGCAACTACGACCAGCTCTGGCTGACTACCAGTCTGCGCGGCAATGCGGCGGGCGTGCTCAAGGTCGAGGTGTTGACCGAGGGCGTGCATTCGGGCGATGCCAGTGGCCTGGTGCCGTCGAGCTTCCGGATTTTGCGGCAGGTGCTGGACCGCCTTGAAGACAGCAAAACCGGCCGCCTTTTACCGCAAAGCTTTCACTGCGAGGTACCCGCCGACCGCTTGCTGCAGGCGCAGGCCACTGCCAAAATTCTGGGTGACGAGATTTACAAGCGCTTTCCGTGGGCGCACTACGATTGCGAAGGCTCACAGGCCTTTGCGCTGCCCACTACCACCGACCCGGTAGAAGCGCTGCTCAACCGCACCTGGCGGCCTACGCTGAGCGTGACCGGAGCTGAGGGCTTCCCGTCGCTTCAGGATGCAGGCAACGTGCTCAGGCCTTACACCGCTTTCAAGCTGTCACTGCGTTTTCCGCCGCTGATTGATGCCAGTGTGGCCGTGCAAGAGCTTAAAACGCTGCTTGAAGACAACGCCCCGTACCAGGCCAGGGTCACGTTTGAGAGCAAGGGCGGTGCCTCTGGCTGGAATGCACCGAGCACGGTGCCCTGGTTTGAAAACGCGCTCAATGATGCGTCGCAAAGCTTTTTCGACGCACCCTGCGGCACCATTGGTCAGGGCGGTACGATCCCGTTGATGAGCATGCTCAGTAAGGGTTTTCCGAAAGCCCAGATGATGGTTTGCGGTGTGCTGGGCCCGAAAAGCAATGCCCACGGGCCCAACGAGTTTTTGAACGTGCCTTACGCTAAAAAGCTGACGGCAGCGGTGGCGCACGTGATGGCGCGCGTTCCCGGTTGATGTTGCGTTTGAACTGAACCTTCAGCCTGCCATGCACCTCGCAGTGCTGGCGCCTTTCACGGCGCGCGACGGCGAAAACCTGGCTGTGTACGACTGGCCTCTGGATACCTGGGCTGACGAGATGGAGCCTGACGTTGCACCGCCACGTGCTGTGGTGCTGATGGTTCACGGCCTGGGCGAGCATGCGGGTCGCTACGAGCATGTGGCGCGGCAGCTGATGCACTGGGGTTTTGCGGTGCGTGCTTATGACCAGCGTGGCCATGGCGAGTCGGGCGGCGTGCGTGGTGCCCTGCCCACAGAAACAGCCCTGCTTGATGACCTTGCCGAAGTGGTTGACGACACCCGGCTGCTCAGCGTGCGCCTGGTCAGCAGCGTCAATGCACCCATGGCTCTGCAAAAGCCGCTGCCCCTGATTTTGCTGGGCCACAGTCTGGGCGGTCTGGTGACCAGCCGCTTTGTGGCACTGAAGATGCGCCCGGTAGAAGGTTTGATCATGTCCTCACCCGCGCTGGATGCGGGCCTCGGCAGGTTTCAAAAGCTGCTGTTGGCGTTAACGCGGGCAGTGGCCCCGAACCTGTGCCTCAGAAATGGGCTGGATGCCAGGTACCTCTCGCACGACAAGCGTGTGGTCAAAGCGTATCTGGCGGACCGGCTGATACACAACCGGATTTCCCCACGCCTGGGCCAGTTCATTGCAGGCGGTGGACCGGCGACGGTGGCAGCGGCCCGCAGCTGGACTGTCCCGACGCTGTTAATGTACGCTGGTGCCGACCGGCTGGTGAACCCACAGGGCAGCGAGGCTTTTGCTGCCAACGCCGCAGCGCCTGGCGTCAAGCCCGGAACGGTCACGGCCAGACGCTTTGACGGCCTCTACCACGAGCTGTTCAACGAGGCCGATCCGGCACCGGTGTTTGACATGCTGGGGTTCTGGTTGAATGCCCGTTTTTAATGCCAAAAAGGCCTTTAAGGCATATTCTGCTTGGGCAGAACGCTATTAAAAAAATAGCAAATCGACACCTGTGAAACCACCCCTGCCGTCATTCTTTATGGGTTGCAAGTTAAAGATTGTCGATTCCGGGCGGTTGCGCAAGCCTACTGAAGCATGAAAGTCTCGTATTCCAGTCGCGAGATACAGCGTTCAAGGACGCGCAGCGCAAACACCAGCGTGATCAGCAGTGCCAGTGCAAAGCCATAGCCGTAGTACGCTGCCCCCATCTGTAATGACACCAGCGTCAGAACAATATTGAGCACTGTCAGCAGCACCACAGTGGCCAGCACTTCGCGGCGGCGGTCCAGGTAGAAGAAGACATTCATGATGGCGAGCAGGGCCACCTGCAGGCTGGCCGCCACTGCATCGACATAAAACAGCGGCAGGTAGAGAGAGCTGATGCCCAGCCGCTCAAAAATGGCGGGCGCAAACACCACCATCAGCAGCACGGCCATGGTTTGCATTTTCACAATGTCAAAAAACCCCTGACGTATGGCAAACACCATGCCATGGCGCATGCGCGCAATTTCTTCCAGCGAGCCGCCGTCACGCACAGCGTTGTAAAACTTGTCGTACCACTCGACAAAATCCGTTTCAAAGCGCACCAGAAACACCGCCATGCCGGGAATGATGCCCAGATAAGCCAGAAATACCGGCATGTCGTAAATCACGCTGGCGCGCAGCGGTCCAATGACGTGGTTGCTAGTATCCGGGAAAAACCAGAAAATGATTTTGTCGGCCCAGATAGCGGTGTTGTAGAGCAGTCCGACGGCCATCATGGTGGGCAGCATGGCACCGGGCTGGAAGCAGTCAAACGCAATGAACTTTTCTGCCGGAAAGCTGCGCAAAATAATAAACAGCATACCCACCAGCATCAAAAACTGGCCAATCACATAGCCTGCCATGAGGCCCTCCAGCCCCCATCTGCCCAGCAGCAGCGCCAGCCCGACCGAGATGGTGTACCCCCTCCAAACAGCACAACAATGGTTTTATAAAACTTCAGGCCACTCATGAAAATGGTGGCGACCCAGATGTCGCACATGGTGACAAAGCCGGCCACCATCAGCATCCGGTAGAGGTCGCTTTCCCCCTGAAACGCCAGAAAAGCCAGCATCACGGCCAGGGTGCCAGCCACCAGGTTGGTGACCAGCAGCACACCGGCAAAATTGGGCACAACCGATGCGTTCTGGCGGGCAAACAGCCGGTCTGACACCCACCGCGTAAAGGCCAGCTGCACCACCCCGGTGAGGATGAGCGAGCCTGCAATCAGGTAGGTGACTGACACCTGGAACTGTGTAATTTGCAGGGCTGGCAGATTGCTGTTGATGGACGCGGCGCCAATCACCGCCAGACCCACAATCGACAGCACCCACGGCCCGGCGCTGATCACCCCGGCATAAGCGTAGGCGCGCACCAGTGCAAAGTAGCTGTCGCGTTGCAGCAGCCGGCGCAGCTCGAAGCCGATACCTGCCATCAGGCAGCCTGCGGCCGTACAGTGGGCAAGGTGTTGTTGACCTCACCTGACGGCGCTGTTTTGCCAAGTGCCTGGTCATAAACCGCCTGGTAGCGCGCGAACATGACTGGATGCGTGTAGTACCGCTCAACCCGGGCAATGCCAGCTTGAGCGGCGCTGTGCCAGGCTACCTCGTCGGTCAGCAGGCGCAATGCCGCGTCGGCCAGTGCCTGTGGGTCGGCAATGCCCACCACCTCACCGGCAGCGCCCAGCGCGCGGTCTTCTTCGTCCAGCCCGTAAACCAGCTGCCGGCACGATCCCACGTCGGTACTGACGGCTGGCACACCGGCGGCATAACCTTCGAGCAGCACCAGTGGGAGCGCCTCGCTGATGGAGCTGAGCACCACCAGTCCTATTTGTGGCAACAGATCAGTCAACTTCTGAAAGCCCAGAAACTTGACATTTTTTGTCAGCCGCAAGCTGGTCACCAGGTCTTTGCACTCCTTGGCGTAAGCGGGGCTTTCGTCTTCCGGCCCGGCGATCCAGGCTTGCACGCCAGGTTGGCGGTTGGCCATGATCCGGGTGGCCCGGATGTAGGTTTTGATGTCCTTGATGGGCACCACCCGCCCGATCAGGCACATGATCTGGGGAATGCGCGCGGGCCGTTGCGCACGCAGCGCACCGAAGCGCACCACATCGATCCCGTTAGGGATATTGCTGGTGCGCGCAGCGTCAGCGCCGTCCTGTATCTGGCGCAGCCGGTTGGCCTCATACAGCGCAATGATCTGGTCACTGGCGTCGTAGCACATGCGGCCCAGTGCCTCAAAAAACCGGATCCACATGGTGCGGAAATAACCCGACTGGGTGGGGTCACGCTGCAGCAGGGAGCGGTTGTCGGCAATCCAGCGTGCAGCGTACAGGTCAATGCGCCGCTCTTTGGTGTAGATGCCATGCTCGCTCAGAATCAGGGGGCAACCATACCGGCGCTTGAGCAGCGCTCCCAGAAAGCCTGCGTAACCGGTGGACACTGCATGGTAGCAACGCACGGGCGGGAAGGTTTCCACGATGGACGACAGGATCCAGATCGGTGCATGCATGGTGCGCACGGTCCAGAAATAGTCGATAAAGCTGGGGTCTGTGCAACGCTCCTTGTACTGCTCGGTCAGGTAGTTCCAGCTGGTTTCTGCGTACAGAAATTCCGAGCGGTCCATGCGGCCTTGCAACTCTCCCGTGATTTCAGCGAGCACCTCGCCACCCCGCCCGGCCAGGCGCGCTGGCTCCCGAAAATAATCGTGCAGCTCTTCGTTGAGGGACGCCATCGTGTCATCGCCGTGTTGGGCTTTCACCGGTGGTGTTTCTTCGGTTCCCCGAAGGTAGTGCTCTTGCATACACACAACATTGGACGGCACCTGAAACTTTTTTTCGCCGTAGTCCTGGCGGCTGGAGCCGATAAAGCAGATGGCAAATGTCAGGTCAGGAAAGCCCGTGATGATCTGGTGTACCCAGCTTGAGACACCGCCAGACACATAGGGGTAGGTGCCCTCCAGAAGCAGCCCGACATCGGCAATGGGTGTCCGGGATGCAGAGGTAAGTCGATGGGTTTTTTTAAACATGAATATCTACCCAGGAAATATGCCGCTGCCGCCAGAAAGCTGCCACGCCGTGCAGCGGGTGTGACAGCTGTGCGTCTTCGGGCAGGTGGCCAATGAATCTGCGTACCTCGCCCAGGTCGCGGCGCATGAAGGAAATTTGTGCCAGCAGGGGCCAGACCTCCTGCTCCGGCATGCTCACAGAACGGCCCAGCTGAAGGGCGCGTACTGCTGCAGGCAGCCCTTCAAGTTCGATCAGTATCTGGGCATACAGCTTCCAGATGCTGGGCATGTAGCCGTCCAGAATCAGCACGTCTTCGCAATACTCTTGTGCGGTCTCCAACGCAAAAGTCCGCAGGTCACCACGAGCCAGGCCGCTGTCAGCCTGCATCCAGGTCAGTTCTGCCAGGCGCTGCAGCGCGTTCACCAATGGTGCGCGCTCGTCACCCGCCTTGGCGTCGCGCAGGCTTTTCATGCCATCGAGGATTTGCTGCGACAAATCTTTCTCCCAGGCCTCCAGCATGCTGTAGGCCAGCAGGCGAATGTCCTCTGACGGGTCTGCAAGCAGGCTTTGCAGCAGGGGAATGGTCGCTTTGGGCCGCATGGACTGCAGCGCTACCAGGACGCGCAGCCGGGTGGCAATCGGCAGGTCATGGTCTTTGAGGATTCGCCGGGCGTCGCCCACGCGCAAGTCGCTGCGCTCGGTAGCCTCTTGCTGAACCTCGGTGAACTCGGGCATGGTGACGGTGACATAGCGTTCGACACGCCATATTTTTGGATAGCGCTGCGCTACCAGTACTGCAATCACTGTGGCCACCACGCCTAAAATGGGTATGAAAAAGGCCAGGCTGTAGAGCAGCGCGCAGGTGGGAAGCGCAGGCTGGCGGAGTTTGGACGGCAGCAGCGCCCAGGCCATCCACACGGCCCCTGCGCTGGCCGCAGCGTGAAGCGCAAAGTAAACAGCCAGACCGTCACCCGTGTCGGACCGGCTCAGAAGCAGCAGCGCCGACGTTTCGGCACCCAGTACCAGTGGCAGTTTCCAAAGCGAAAAAATCATGGGCTGCTTTCAGCCAGCTGGCGCAGGTAAGCAAAGCTTTTTTGCGGACCCAGTGCGAAGTCCAGCATGCGAACCTGCTGTGGATCAACATCACCAAACCTTTGCCGGATGGCATCAAACAGGCGCTGTCGGTAAACCCGCATGCCCGCGATGTCCGAAAACGGAACCAGGGCAATCACGCAAGGTGGGACCTTTGTGTTCAAAGGGTCAACCGGCCAGCGCCATCCGGTTTCACCGCGTGAATGCAGGGCCAGTATTTCTGCAAGTATTTCCCTTTTGCGCTCGTGCTCAACATGCCAGACTACGCAGCGGCTGTCCAGACCGTAGTCGGTCCGCAGCCGGGTCAGCCAGGCGAAGTCGCCAGCCAGCCCTCGGGGCGCGTCAGGCCACAGCGCCAGCAGTTCAGCGCCACCGAGCGACAGGCGCAGGTAATCGGCATAGCTTTCGAGCAGGACGGCCACGGTTTGAAGGTTGTCAGCGGTCAGGGCCGTGAACGGCATGTTGCTGATCACCATCAGGCCAAAAGGCTGGCCTTCAGTACTGAGCAGCGGCGTTGCCACCAGCAGTGACGAGCGCTGTGCTGTTTCCAGCAACGCATCCTGCAGGTGAACCTGGTGCCCTGTTTCCAGTGCCCGGGTGATCATCGGGTCGCCGTCCTGCAGCTCGACCCGGCGGCCCACCAGTGCTACCTGCTTCAGGCGCAGCGTTGGGTACATCTGGACTTCATACAGGGCGGCTGACTCGACGCGGCATTGTTGCACCACGAAGTCCAGCATGATTTGTGCTCCGGGCAGGCCGCTGAGGTCATCAGGCCTGTTTCGGGTGTAGCTGTCCATCATGATGCGCAAATCAATCAACGCTTCCCGCAGGGTGCCGGGGCGATCGACCAGTTCGTACTCAAGTTCATCGTGCGACAGCTTGATCAGGAACAACCGGCGTGTCAGACGTTCGGCCTTGTCATTCAAAAACCGCAGGCTTTCCTCCAGCCGGATGACCCTCAGTTGCCAGTAGCTGCCGAATTCGCCTGCAATCAGCATGGTGATGGCACCACCCAGAAAGTAAAGCCTTGGAAACTCTGGCGGGGGTGCCAGCCAGTTCCAGGTTACCAGCAGGCCAAACGAAGACGCCGCACCGTAGCCCACCCCGTAACGCAGCGCAATCAGCCACGGTCCGAGCCAGGGCCAGGGGAAACCGCTGTTGATATAAAACGGGTTGTTGGGGTTGCTGGCCCACGCCAGGTAAACGAGCAGGGCTGGCAGCAACACCACTTCTGCCAACTTGCCCAGCTGCCCAGGATTGAGCCGCATCCAGCGCCGCAACGCCTGACGCAGGATATCGGCCAGGCCGCTGACAATGATCCAGCTTTTTTTGAAGGGCCGCAGCCAGCGTTGCAACCGGCCCTGCCGGAGTTTTGTCTCAGGCTGGCGCAACAGGGACAGCATGTCCAGCATCGAGGTAGCCGCATCGGCATACATGCTGTCGCGTGGCGCATCGCGTTTTCGCGCCGGAAGCCCCGAGACGATCGCCTCTACCTGGGGGCTGGCATCCCTGTCGGGCCGCTCAGCGGGCATTGGCAGCCCGTCCGGCGGGGTCCACCCGAACCCCTGTCATCAGTTCGGCCAGCATTTGCTGGCCGACCGCTGTGAGCGCTTCGCGGCTGTCACCGGTGCGCCCGCCTGCTGCCGAGTAAACGATCAGGCCGCTGGCAAGGTCTTTGACCTGCACCATCAGTCCGACGGCGGGCTCTCCATCCACGCCCATCTTATAACGCCATTCGTTGACAGCCGCTGTCACGATGTAGCGCATGCCCTGGCCGCGTACCCATTTTTCGGCTTCGGTCTGGGCTTTGCGCTCACTGGGCTCAAACAGGGTTTCAGGGTTGAGCTCAGGCGGGTACACCACCAGCTGGCGCAGTGCAGGCTCCAGCAGGGCTTCTACGCGCAGGCCTGCCTGAGGCACATCGGTGAAGTTGGCCACGGGCATCAGGGCGACTTTGTCGCTTGCCGTGATGACCTGCACCATCGCTGCCCGGCCGGTACTGCTGCCGGATGTCAGGGTGCCGCAACCGGCCAGCAGAACGGTGGAAATGACGAGGCAGAGCAGAGTTTTTTTTTCATGGGGGGTCTTTAGAGGACATTAGCGGTCAAAAAGCATTTCATACTGCAGGCGCAATTCGTGCGTGCCTTCCGAGCCGGTCAGGCCGCCGGTTCCCGGACGCACGTCGAGGTTGACGCTGAGCTGGTCGCGTCCCGCCAGCGACCCCTTGGCTCCCAATCGTAGCAAAGGCTGGGTCTGGCGCCCGCTGCTGGTTTGCCGGGTTTCAAGCCCGATCTCACCCCACGGACGCCACGCACGACTGTAAACCGTTGGGTCCGCTTCAGCCAGACCGATGCCCAGGCTGGCCGACACGACAGTCGATGAGGGGCCGAGAAAAAAACCATTGCCCGGCACGCTGTCGCCCGGGTTCAATAAAGCCGTGGCTGCATCCGGCTGGCCATTGGCGCGCACCAGGCTGCGCCTGATCTGGGCCTGAAAGCGCACGTCAGGGTAGTCGCGGCGCAGGGTCCAGTTGCCTGCCAGTGCAGCATCTGTGGACTGGCCCAGAGCTGCACCGGTTTGCGTGCGAAAGCGGCTGTTGGCCAGGCTGACCTGGGCATCCAGACGGTCGCCCAGACGCAGGTTGAGTGTGCTGCCAAGACGGTCCCGTACCCCGGCCAGCGACATGGCGCTGCTCTCGTCAGAGCGTTCATTGCGGGCCGCTTCGAGCTGCAGCATGGTGTCGCTATTGAGCCGGTGCGAGAGCTGTAAAAACAGCCCTGTCACACGGCTCAGCGCATCACGTACCAGCGCCTGCGCCGTCACGTCACCCCAGGGTGTCGGGGTGACAATGCCGACGCGCAGTTCGCGGTCATGGGCAGGGGTGGCAGCAATGCGGGTGGTGTCGCTGGTGCGGTACTGGCCCTGGTTGAGTTCCAGGGTGAGTTTCAGGCGCGGCGTCAGGATGATGGCTGCATCGAACCGGGTTTCCTGCAGTGCCAGGGCACCTGCACTGCGCGTGCGCTGTTGCACGCTGGCACGGCTGGCAGTGGCCAGCAGGTCATCCTGCAGCGCTTGCTGGGCGTCGTCATTCAGGCCTTCGGCGCGGCGCAATGCCTGCAGTGAGCCCAGCGTGGCGGCTTCATCCCGCCTGTCAAGCTGACGCAGCGCGGCCAGGCGGTCTTGCGGTTCAAACCGGGTACCGCCTTTCGGGTCGGCTTGCTCCAGCAGGCGGGCCAGTTCCTGGGGGTCGTTTTGCGACAAGGCCAGCGCCAGTTCCTGGTAGCCGGGCACTGCCATGCGCGCCGCCTGCTGTTGCCACAACCAGCGCTGCGCAGTATCAAAACGACCTTCTGACAGCAGCCACGCGCCGACCAGTTCCCGCGCCTGCTGTTTTTGAGCCGGGTTGTCACCGGGGCTTGCCAGCAGCTTGCCCAATTGCCGCCACAGCCGGGTTTTTTGCTCGCCACCGGCAAAGCTGGCGGCCAGTCGCAGCTGGGCACCGAGTGCCTGGCGGGCTTGCTCCCGGTCGGCAGGCTTGTCGGCGGCCTGTTGCGCCAGCAGCCACGCATGGCGACGTACCCGTAACGCCGGGGCCTCTCGCCCCGTGCGCTCCAGCAGGTCGGCGTAATTCATGAGCCATAAAAAATCCTTGCTGCGCGTGCGGGCCAGGGGCTGCATCAGCGCCAGGGCCAGCTGTGGCTCGCCCAGTACCTGCCACGCCACACCGACCACCTCGCCATAGGCCGGGTCGGCACGCGCTGTGCGGCCATGGCGTGCCAGTTCTTCACGCAGGGCCACGGTGTCCTGTTTGTCAATCAGCAGCCACCAGTAACCCACACGCGTGGGCACATCCTCGGGCCGCAGTGCCAGTGACTCGCGATAGTCCTTCAAAGCCAGCACAGTGTCACCCAGGCGGGTGTACAGCGCGGCCCGCCGGTCAAGAAACGCAACAGAGCGCTCCAGCTGGCGGCGGTGTTCGGGTTGCAAAGCCGCCAGAAGGTCTGCCAGCCCGGTGGGTGTTTTTTGTCTGGCAACCGCGTCCAGCCAGGCATCCACAACCATGTCTTCCGGCAGGCGCTGGTACAACTTCGCGGCCAGGGTGAGTGCATCGTCCAGACGGCCCGCGTCCAGGCGCAGACGGATCGCCCGTGCAGCCTGTACGGCACCCGGTTTGCCAGAGGCAATCAGCCGGTCCAGCGCGTCCAGGGCGACAACCTTGTTGCCAGTTTCATAGGCGGTATCTGCCACCAGACTCCAGTAGTCCGCATCAAACGAGCCTTCCACCAGCCGTGCTGACAGCAGTGCCCGCAAGGCCCGCTCCAGGCTGCCCTGGCGCAGTTGCAGCTGGGCCAGCCGCTTGGCATCGTCCAGGCTCATGCCATGGGGTCGCATTTGCTCCAGAACGGCGATGGCTTCCAGCGGGCGTCCAGCGCGCTCCAGTAACTGGGCTTCCAGGCTTTGCCATAAGGCGCGGGTGTCAGCATCGGCATCGGGCTGGGCCGCAGGTAACTGGCGGACAAACCCGAGCGCGCCGTCCACCGAACCCAGCTTTTCATAAACCGCTACCACCTTGCGCGCCTCTTCAATCGTCAGGCGGCGCTGGCGGGCCAGTGCGAGCCACGCCACCAGCAGGGCGTCGTCGTCATACAACATCGGGCTCAGGCGGAACACATTGGCCAGTGCGCGTGCGCTGGCACCGTTTTTGAGCAGTGTCAGCCAGGTCGCCAGTGCGTCCGGGCCGCGTCCAGACCATTCCGATACCTGCGCCTTGCGTTCCAGCCATACGGCGTTTTGCGGCTGCGTCACGAGTGCGGCGTCTGCCACCACAAGCGCTGCCTGCAAGTCTGCAGCAGAGGCAAAAATATCCCAGGCCAGCTGGAGTTTTTCAAAAGCCACGGTTTTCGCGACGGCTGCGGCACCCGCTGCAACGGGCACGACCTGGTGCAGCTGGGTTGCGGCATCACGCGCCTGTGCCGCGCCCAAGGCAAGTTCTGCCAGCCACTAGTACAGCGGGTCACCAGTGGGTAGCGGCAGGGCCTCACGTGCGGCCGCCTGCCAGGCAGCCAGTGGCTGACCCCCAGCCAGCAAAGCGCGCACGCCTTGTTGCAGCATCTGATCGGCGGCATCACGCTGCGGCGTCTTGCGGCGCGCGGCAAAGTACAAATCGGCAGCCTGTTCAAAGTAGCCCTCGGCCAGTGCCAGCGTTGCGCCACGGGTCAAATCGCTGGCACTGGCCGAGGGCAAGGCGGGCAGCCGCAGAAGCAGGCTACGGGTGATGGTCTGGGCGTCGCCCTTCACAGAGTCTGCCTGGTCCCCCAGGGCCGCCCGCAGGTCGCGTGCAGCCTGAAGTGCCGTAAAAATCTGTACCGGTGTGGTGATGCTGGCACTGCGCTGCTTCAGGCGCGCCATCAGTTCTCCTGCGGCGAGTGCGGTGTCAGCCGGTTTGTTGCTGGCCTGTGCCTGACGCAGCTGGACTTGCCACCAGTTCAGGTCGGCGCTGTCCCAGTCGGCTTGCGCTTTGGCGCTGTTGCCCGCCAGTGGCCGCGCTTGGTCAAGGGCCAGGCGTGCGCCAGGCAGGTCATTTTCAGCCAGCAGCTTTTCAGCCAGCAACAGGCGCAGCCCCATACCCTGTGGTTCGGTGCGGATGATATTGCGCAGGTAAGCCAGCGTGAGGTCACGGTTGGTGTCACCGTTTGCGTCGCGCAGCTTGCTGAGCAGGTCACTTTTGGGAAACACCAGCACCATGCTGACCACCGCAAGCACGACCACGCTGACAAGCGCACCCCAGGACAGGATGCGGCTGTTACCCGCGTCACCCGGCGCAACGGAATAGGACGAGGGTTTTGCCAACGGCGTTGACCTCTATGTCTATCTTGTCGCCCTGGCGCGTGGCGCGCTGGCCTGCACCGGGCTGCAACTCGCAACCGGCGGGTGCTACAAAACGCGCCTGCAGCGGCAAATGGCCATCAAAGCGCATCATGTGCTGGTTGCCACTGGTCTCCCATGACACCAGTTTTGCATTCGCAGACTCCAGATAAAACAGCGGCCTGGCGCTTGCTTTTACTGTGTATGACGCTACTGATTTGGTAGCGTGTATGAAATTGGTTGTCTCATGACCGACAAAACCTGCCAGACCTGTAGCGGGGCTGATCTCGGGCAGGCTTGCGCTGGTGTCAACGCGCCATTGCCGCAGATTGCGTCCGCCTCGCAGCTCCAGTCCGCTGTCGGTGCGTGCCACGGTGGCGCGCCGCCAGTCGAGGACGCGCTCGATGTACTCACTGGGAAACACGGGGTGGAGTTTGTTCTGCTGGAGCTGTGCCTCGGCCCAGCCATAGACCTTGTGCAGCGAGGCAATACTGGCGCGTTTGGTAGCGATGTAGGTATGGTAGTAAATATTGACCGGTTTGAGCCGCTGCGGCCTGTCGGTCATCTCAAAGGTTTCTATCACCCGCTCAAAGCCATAAAACGGGCCGGTCCAGCTGTCGGTGTAGACGTTTTCGTTTTGCATGGGGGCGTAGACCTGGTAGTAGTCCCCTTTCATCATGCCCAGCGGTGCCACCAGCGTCATCGAAGGCTCTGCCTTGGTGATGGTGGTGAAGCCGCCATTCATATTGAGCAGGCCCGCCTCGTACGCCAGTCTGACTGGCGTAGCCAGCGGCTGGGTGTTGCCACTCCACAGCAGGATACCGACTTTTTTAACTGGTTTACCCGGTGGGGCCAGCGTGTTGATGTAGTCACGCGCACCACTGATTTCGCGGTCTGCGTTGTATTTGTAGCCAGGCATGGTCAAGCCCATGACACGGCCCGCACGTTCGAGGCCCAGTTCCGAGTCGTCCCAGTAAAACGGGTGGCTGTAAGTATGGCTGGCCATTTCTACGTGTGGCAGGGCGAAAATCTGGCGCGCAGTTTTTTCCATTAAAGGCGTCAGGCCTGCGTACAGACCCTTGGCAGAGACTTCACCTTCAATGATCGAGATGGCGCTGGGCCAGCGGTAGCGCTGCAAAAAATCCCGGAGCATGACCTCACCGGCCAGCGGCGTGCCGGTAATCTCGGCCCGGCTCGGAAAACCGTCGCCATCGACATGTACCAAAAGCAGGCGGCGCCCTGTTTCGGTACTGACGTCAGGCACCGAGATGTCGTCTTTGATCTTGAACGCCGCCCGAAAAAACGCGATCGGGTTGACGACCCAGCGCCCGCCGCTTTCCTGCGGCAGATCAACCTTGAAGTAACGGTCAGACGCAAAGCCGCCCCACGGCGTGATGGCAATCACGTCGGCGTCCCCACTGGACTCGGTGTGTACGCGCAGCCAGACATCGCCCTGGTCAGGTCGCAGCGTGGACGGTGTGAAACTGTCAATCGATGGACGGGGTTCAATCTCGTAACCAACAAAGGGTGACTTCTTTTCAAACGTGGGTGGCTTTTTCAGCCGCACGGTTGGGCCGAGCTGGCTGTCAATCGTGGCCCGCGCAACGTTGCCGGGCAGATCGCCCACCATCACCAGCGGCACGCCCTGGGCTTTGGCGGCTTCCAGCAGGGTGGTCAGCGCTGGTGTCTCCTGGAAGGTCCCGCGGTTAAACCAGGTGATGACCCCGGCATAGCGCCCTGCCAGCACCTGACGCGAGAGCTGCTCCAGTTCAGCTGACTGGTAGTCAACGAAGCGCGGGTCCAGTCCCAGATAGTTGAGCGGCATGCCGGCAATACGGTGAACCTCGTGTCCAGCCACCTCTGCGAGATTGCCCGGTTCATCATGAATCGCCAGTACCTGACGCGGCAGCACTTCAACTTCGCCCACGCCCATCATGTCAATGGCGGGGTTGGTGACCCAGGGGATGATGCCCAGCGCCTTGATTTTTTGGGCGGTACGCCTGGCCAGGGCCCGGTTTTCGGGGGCTACGTAGTCAATCGCAATCACGGGCAACTTGAACTCATCGCGGCATTTGCGCAGCTGGCCCAATAGCCACTCCCGGTCGTTGGCAGGCACCTCTGTGTACTCTTTTTTGCCCGCATCCCAGCCTTGAAACAGCGATTCAGCCGCCACGGCATAGGCCAGGGTGTGGACCTGCGGCAGGATCTCAAAGCCCCGGTTGAAAACAAGTTTGGCCTTCGGGTAGGCGCGCTTGATCGCGCGTACCAGCGCGGCCATGCCAGCGATCTGTTTTTGCTAGGCCTCGGGGGTTTTGGCCACCAGATAAAAAGAGTCCAGCGTATCCAGAAAAAAGGCGCGAAAGCCCCGGTCCCACAGCGGTTTGACCACCTGTGCCAGGTAAAAGTCGCTCCAGCCTGGTGCGGCCTGGTCCACCACGATGGAGCCCCAGGCGGGGTTTTCGCCCAGCTTCCATTCAGGCCGCATTTTCTGGAAATAAGGCCGGGTCGGGTGGACTTCACCGACCGCAATATAGGCCGCTACCGTGGTGCCCGGGTTGAGCCGGTGGCTCCAGCCGCTGGGCGGGACGTTGCCAGGCTCGACCACGGCCACATCAAAAGCGCCCAGCGACTCCCAGGGGATGTCTGTGCCGTAATAGAAGGCAAATGTGGGTGTAGCGCTAGCCGGTGCTGCGGTAGCAGCTACAAAAAGCATAGCTATCGCGGCTGCCATACGGCGCAGGGCGAAGATCAGACGTGCGGCCATCACACCCTGCGCAGGGATTTGGCCAGTGCGCCCAGCCCGCGTACCAAAGGCGTGACCGGCTTCCACTGCAGGGCTTGTGACAAGCGCGCCGGGTTGCTGCCCGAGTGCGCAATATCGCCAGCTGCCGGGCTCTCGTGGCGCACCTGCGTTTATCTGCCAAAGGCCTCGGCCATGGCGTCAATCAACTGCAGCAGACTGACAGACTGGCCGGTACCCACATTGAGCACGCCCTGCACATCGGCCTGCAACGCGCGCACATTGGCCTGGGCCACGTCGTCCACGTACACAAAGTCACGGGTCTGCGAGCCATCACCAAAAACGCGCAGAGGTGTGCCCGCTTCCAGGCCATCGGCAAACTTGCTGATCACGCCTGCATACGGTGACGACGGGTCCTGCCCTGGACCATAAACATTGAAATACCGCATGCCGACGCTTGAGACACCATGCAAGGTGGCATACAGCGCTGCGTACTGTTCATTGATGAACTTTTCCAGACCATAAGGCGACAGCGGCTGGGGACGTGCGGTTTCGTCCAGGGGCAGCGATTCAGGTACACCGTAAATCGCCGCACTGGAGGCGTACACCATACGCGGCACCCGGTGCCTGCGCACAGCGTCCAGCACGTTCAAAAACCCCGTGAGATTGTGGCTTGAAGACTCGACCGGCTCGGCCACCGAGCGTTGCACCGACACCTGGGCGGCCAAGTGCAGCACGGCATCGCACCCCGCAACAGCGGTATTCACAGCGCCTGCGTCACGCACGTCACCGACCTGCAGCGCCAGACGGCCATCGATCAACGCAGCCTGGTCCAGACTGGACCGCTTGCCGTTGGACAGGTTGTCCAGCACGCGTACCCGAACGCCATCAGCCAAAAGTGCTTGAACGGTGCGCGTGCCTATAAAGCCTGCACCCCCGGTTACCAAAATCTGTTTCATGCGCAAACTCTCTGTTGTGCGCGGAGATCAGCGCAATTTGAAAAATAGGATTTTCTAGACAGCGTATTGTCCATACGACGCACTGAACCTATCGGATTCAAACTGTGGGCATTCGGGCAAAGTGATGCATTCTTTGCAGGTTTGACGGTTTTTTCGTCCTGAATGCTGGTTTGGCGGCTATCTTCGCCGCAACGTGACCCGGCTCGTGTGCGCTCAGAGCCAACGGTGATGCACATTGTTCGGCGCAGATGGGGTGACTTTTTGATATGTCCAAGAAGCGCAGCGCGAAACAAAGTCGCGACAGAAGATACTCCACCAATGTGGCCCGAGGTGCGCCGTGGCAGGATTGTGCAGACCAGCGGATCGCTGCCCGGCCCACCGGCGAGCCTTGATAGCCCTGGTGGGGGCCGGCACCAGACTCTGAGGGAATGAAAGACGGGTTTTGCAGTCCAAACAAGCTCTACGGCAATAAATACATGGGCTGGTAGCTATTATTTTCGTAGCATCCAGGTCAGCGACATCTTACGCAAGCCTGCCGCGTCTTCATCAATCAACTTTCACTCTGCCCGAACCGATGACCGGTTTCCAGCGCGCGATCTCGTCGGCGATGAGTTTGCCAAAAGCCTCAGGGGTTGTGGGCGTTGTAATGGCACCTTCGTTGGTCAAACGGGTTTTCAGCTCATTGGACGTCAGTGACTGGTTGATTTGCAGGTTGAGCTTATTGATGACCTCGCGCGGGGTCCCTGCCGGGGCTACCACGCCATACCACTGGTCAGCTTCAAAGCCTTTGTAGCCGGCTTCTGCCACTGTGGGCAGGTCTGGCAAGGCTGCCATGCGGGTGGGCGATGACACTGCCAGCGCCCGCAGTTGGCCATTTTTAACCTGTCCCAGCACGGCAGGGGCCCCGGTAAACAGCACCTGAATCTGCCCGCCCATCAGGTCTGTGACGGCTGGAGCCGTGCCCCTGTAGGGAATATGCAGCATCGACGTGCCGGTTTGCAACTTGAAATACTCGGTGGCCAGATTGGCGGCGCTGCCATTTCCGCCCGAGCCATAGTTGATTTGCCCAGGTCGGGACTTTGCAAGTGCTACCAGTTCCTGCACATTGGTCGCCTTCACAGACGGGTGCACTACCAGCACATTCGGTACACGCGCTACCCAGGCCACAGGCGCGAAGCTTTTGATCGGGTCATAAGGCAAGGCAGGGTAGAGCGACGGGTTAACCGCCAGTGTGCCAATGTGACCCATCAGCAGTGTGTAGCCGTCCGGCGCTGCCTTGGCCGCCTTGTCGGCACCCAGGCTGCCGCCAGCGCCGGGTACGTTGTCAATGATGACGGCTTGTCCCCAAGCTTTGGTCAGCTCTTGCCCTATGGCGCGAGCCAGTATGTCGGTGCTGCCGCCAGGGGTAAAGGGCACGATGATGCGGATCGGTTTGCTGGGGTAGGCCGTGGTCAGGAGGGCTTGTGCCTGCGCCAAGGTGGAAGCCATGGCCATAAGAGCTAAAAAAAAGTTGGTGGTGGATTTTTTCATTAGAGGATCGCGAAATAGTGGTTTGACCCGACGGTCAGCTTGATGACGGGCTTATTTGTCGCACTCGATTGTGATGCCCGGCTAAGTTACTGATGTTACGCAGTGAAGCTGTATCACTCTGGATTTCTTTGGCAGAGGAGCCCGTACAAAAAGTCACCGCACAACATCATCTGGTGGGCTTCAAGACAGAAGTGTCCAACGCAAAGACGCAAAAGCCCAAAGAACGCGAAGTCAAGGTTTCAAAGACTCTCCTTGGCGATCTTTGCATCTTTGCGCCTCTGCGCTGGAAGCTCAATCGGCTCGCCTTGGCTGAAGTCGCTGCGTAACATCAGGTCATCAGTGATTTCCGAGGGTGTACGGTAGCCACCGATCCGCTTCACGTAGGTCAGCAATTCCTTGAAAAACGCATTAGCGCTGAGCGTGGACGAGTCGCCGATCAGCAGCAGCTTGCGTCTAGCACGGGTCATGCCTACATTCATGCGGCGGATGTCGGAGAGAAAGCCGATGTCGCCGTGGGAATTGCTGCGCGTCAGTGAAATCGCAATGATGTCGCGCTCCTGGCCTTGATACGAATCGACGGTGCCCACGCTGAGCATGCGGTTCTGCAGCAGGCTGTTGAGTGCGTCGTTTTCCTCGATGGCGTCCTTCAAATAGTTGATTTGGGCTCGGTAAGGGGCAATCACGCCAATCGTGAGCGGTTTTTGTACGTGATCGTGCTTGGCCTGGTCGCAGGGTTCCATGCGCTGAAGGAGCTGGGCCAGGCGCCTGATCAACAAATCTGCTTCTTGGGGATTGGCGGTGGAGCGGCTTTCATGGAGGGTCATTTCAAGGAAGCCCAGACCAGCCGTGTCCAGGAATTCCACAGGCAGGTCGGGCGCGAAGCGGCCGTCGTAGGCGTCCAGGCCGGCGTAGCGCACGTTCTGGTGTGCCTCCAATTGGCCGCCATAGAACTGCTCAGAGCTGAACGCCATGATGTGCTCGTGCATGCGGTATTGCACGGTGAGCATGCGGGCCGTGGCCGGTTGCCGCTTGATGCACTTCTCGAACAGAGTGTCGCGCAGACCCTCGTGGGCGGCTTTTTGGCTTTTCACGGTGGGTGGTAGCTGGTGGTGATCCCCAGCCAGGATCACACGCTCGCCCCTGGTAATCGGAATCCAGCAGCCCGGCTCCAAGGCCTGGGCGGCTTCGTCGATGAAGACGGTCTCAAAGGTCAGGTGGCGGATGTTGCGGTTGCTCGCACCCACCAGCGTGCCCGTGATGACCTGTACCGATTCGAGCACATCCTCGGTGATAAAGCGCTCCAGATCGTTGGCTGCCTGAACGAGCATCCTCGATTCTTCCTTCAGCAGTTGGCGCTGCCGCCGCTCCTCGGGGCCAGCCTTGCGGATGCGCTCGCTGGCACGTTCCTTGGCTGTATTGCGTAACTGCTCGGCGGTTTGGCGCATGGCGTGCATCTTGCTGTAGCTCGGATGGGCCATCACCCGGGCATCGAGGGTGTGTTTGAGCAGCAGGTCAGACACGCGGCTGGGGTTGCCCATGCGGATGACGTTGACGCCGCGCTCGGCAAGCTTTTCGGTGAGCAGATCGACAGCCGTGTTCGAGGGTGCGCACACCAGCACGCGCCGCTCACGCCGGATGGTTTCCAGAATGACATGCACCAGTGTGGTGGTTTTACCGGTGCCAGGTGGGCCGTGGATGATAGCCACATCCTGGGCCGTGATCACGTGGCGCACGGCTGCCAGCTGCGACTCATTGAGTGCGCTGGGGTAGAACAGATCGTCGGCCTTCGGCGCACGAAAGCGAGCCTGCCGGGCGCCCAGCAGCACGTCGCGCAGCTCGGCCAGCCGGTCGCTACGGGCGCGCACGACTACTCTCAGGGCGTTGTCCATCTCGCGGTAACTCACCTCGTCGAAGGTCAGGTCAATGCCCAGCTTGCCGCTGCTTTTGACCCAGTCGGGAAGCTCTTGCCTGGTGGTTGTCAGCTGCAGTTTATTGCGCCGCAAGCAGGTGATCACGCCATTGAGCGTGGGCAGGTCAGTGGCCGAATGGCCAGGCAGATTGCCAAACAGCGACGCATTGCGACCCACCTGAAACAGGTGCAGGCGTTGTTGGCCGGCAGGTCGTTCCAGCTCCAGTACCAGTTTGCCGCCAAAGCCGATGTCTTCCTTGGTGATGGTGATCGGGTACCAGGCGAGGCCACGCCGCTGGCGCTCCTGGATGTTGGACTTTGCATTTTTTAGTTTGAACTGCGCCGAGTCTTCCTTTTGCTCAAGTTGCAGGAGGGCGAGCACGTGGCGCAACTCTTTTTCAACAGCGCAAGGGTCGGTAGGGATAACGTCGAGGTCGTTCAAGGCAATAGGAATTTAACCGCCCCAAATTTTGAAGAGGCTGGCTGGTTAGGGGCAGATGAAAGTTGCAGCCTGATTATAAAAATACCCGCCGGAATTTGCCGCAGCCTCGACCGCAGGTATTGGTAAAGTCAGACCGACTCGATCAGGACGAAAGGCTCGCTCAACTCAATCATCCATTCAATTCATTCCCCGCCTCCACCGGCCAGAACAGTTGTCGTCGAGCGGTCAGGATAGTTGACATCGACCACATGGCCGCAGTGATGCGTATGAATGGTCCGAGGCATTTTTTTCATATCGCCATGATCAACTTGATGCTGCGACGATTGCATGGGAGCTTTTAAAACACACTCTCAGCGCAGCAAGCCGCCCAGCATGCCCATCAGGTCGCCCGAGTTACCCACACCGCTTTCAGGGACCTGGCCGTGTGGTGTCAGGTGGTCAATCAGTCCCGGCAAGATAGCAGACAGCTGGCTGGCCGCCGTGTCCGGACTGATGCCCAGTTTTTCAGCCAGACCAGAGATTGCATCCTGCCCCAGAACATTGCTGAGCTGGTCACCAGAAATCGGCTGGTTTTGACCCTTGCCAATCCATGAGCCCACCACATCGCCCAGCCCCGCCTGCTGAAACTTTTGCACCAGGCCGCCCAGGCCACCGTGTGCGCCATCGTTGCCCAGCATGCCGACGACGGCCTGCAACAGCTGTGGGTTATTCATGGCCATGTTTACCAGGTTTCCAATATTACCCAGACCACCCATGCCACCACCGTTGCCAGCCTGAGCCTGTTGACCGCCAGTGACTGCACCCAGAACTGAATCGAATAAACCCATGAAAAACTCCAGAAGTAGTTAAAAAAAACAAGTTGTGAACCCAGCTCAGGGATTTTGCAGCCTGCGTCGCGACAGCGCAAGCCAGCCCAGCAGCAGCGCCGTCAGGCCCAGTGGCAGCAGCGAGCCGACATTCAGCAGCGTCCAGCCGCGCGTTGTGACCAGCACGCCCGACGCCAGCGAAGACAGGGCCAAAACGGCAAAGACGCAAAAGTTAAGTGCGCCTTGCGCCTTGTCTTTTTCCTCAGGCCGGTAGGCGGTCAACGCCAGCGTTGTGCTGCCCGTGAACAGAAAGTTCCAGCCCAGACCCAGCAAAAACAGGGCGACCAGAAACTGCGTGAAATCAACCCCTGACAGCGCCACCATGACGCACACTATGTTCAGCGCCAGCCCTGTTGCCATGATGGGCAGCGTGCCAAACCGCTTGATCAGGTGCCCGGTGAAAAAGCCCGGTGCAAACATGCCAATCACATGCCACTCCAGCACCAACGCCACATCTGAAAACGGCAGGCTGCAAATTTGCATGGCAATCGGTGTGGCCGCCATCAGCAGGTTCATCACGCCATAACCCAGCGCACCTGCAGCTGCAGCGACGATAAACACCGGCTGGCGCATGATCTCGCCCAAGGGGCGGCCCGTGTCTGCCAGGCCGGTGGCGGATTTGACGGGCGCGGGTCCAAACTCAATGAAAGACAGCAGCGCCATGGCCAGCAGTGCGACTGCTGCCAGCGCCAGATAGGCCCCGACAAAGGGGGTAGCGGTCAGGCTGCGCGTGGCAGAAGCCAGGTTTGGCCCCGCTACAGCCCCGATCAGTCCACCGGCCATCACCAGCGAGATGGCTTTTTCCCGAAAGGCGGGAGCAGCCAGTTCTGCTGCAGCAAAGCGGTACAACTGCGCATTCGCGTTGTAATAACCCGCCACAACCGTGGCCGCCACCAACAGCCAGAAGTTGCGGGAATAAGCGGCGTAGCAGCACAGCAGCGCGGATGCAAACCCCACAGCCAGACCCATTTGAAAGGATTTTTTACGGCCAAACAGCCGTTGGGTATGCGCCACCAGCGAGGTTGACAGTGCCCCACCCACCACATAGCCCATGACGGGCAAGGTCGCCATCCAGCCCAGCGGTGCCAGGTTCAGCCCGACCAGGCCATTGATGGCGATAAAGGTGACATTGTTGGTCAGGAACAGGCCCTGGCACAGGGCCAGCAGCCAGAGTTGGCGGTTCATAAAGGTCCAGGGTAAGAGCTCAAGAGGCAGGGTCAGGAGGAAGGGAGTCGAGTGCTGCGAAAGACAAACAGGCCAGCGGTGCGGTCTCGGCCCGTAACACGCGCGGCCCCAGTGTGACAGGCATAAACCCGCAGGCCAGCGCAGCAGACTCTTCAGCAGGGCTCAAACCGCCTTCTGGGCCGCTTAAAAAGGTCAGGGTCTGCCTGCCAGCCATGGCATTGGCCAGTGGCTGGGTTGCGGTCTGCAGCGACAGCAGCAGTTTTGTGCCTGTGTCTGTCGCTGCTGCTGACATGGCGCTGGTTTTAAGCCAGTCGCTCAGATTTGCCACATCGTGAATCACGGGAACCCGGCTGCGGCCGCACTGCTCGCTGGCAGCGATAGCTACGCCGCGCCAGTGAGCCAGCTTTTTGTCGGCGCGCTCGGCTTTGAGTCGCAGCACACTGCGCTCGCTCATGACAGGCTGGATGCTGGCCACGCCCAGCTCGGTGGCTTTTTCAACCAGCCAGTCCATGCGCTCGTTGGCGGGCATACCGACCACCAGATGCATGACCCGAGGCGCTTCACGATGTGTGGCGGTGTAGGCGCCCACAGTGACTTCCACGTCACTGCGACCCATGCGGGTGATGGTGGCTGAAAATTCGCCTTCAGTGTCGGGTTGGCCGCTGCCCAAACCATTGAACAGTGTGATTTCGTCACCCGGCTGCAGACGCAGCACCTGAATATGCCGCGCGGCGTGGTCGGGCAGGGTGAGCTGGCTGCCTGTGACCAGGGCGATGTTGGCGTAGAAACGGGCGCTCATGGTGTGGTGTAGCTGAATAAAAAAGGCGTGCTTACTATCAAAATAGTAGCTGGTGGCGCATGGTTTGACTGGGGTGGAGCTCGATTTGGCATTAAAAACTGGCTGTAAAGGACCGGGGGCAGAAAAGTCATTCACCGCAGAGGCACAGAGTACACAGAGGACCGCAGAGTTAAAGAAAATCAGCTTTTTTATCTTCTCTGTGCAACTCGGCGTTCTCTGCGCCTCTGCGTTGAAGGTTTCCTGACTTTTTAGCCTGGCAGACACTTAAAAAGTGTAGCCCACACGGGTCTCATTGCCTTCAATCGCATCCAGCAGCACCATGAACGGCCCCAGCTGACGGTAGCGCGCAGCGGTGGCGCGCACGTATTTGATAAAGCGCGGCGTGTCTGCCAAGTATTTGGGTTTGCCGTCGCGCAGGCTCAGGCGCGCAAAAATACCCAGAATCTTGAGGTGGCGCTGCAAGCCCATCCACTCCACAGCCCGGTAAAACTCGCCAAAGTCGTCGCCCACCGGCAGACCTGCCTTGCGTGCCTTTTGCCAGTAACGCACCGTGATGTCGAGCACAAAATCTTCTTCCCAGCTTAAAAACGCGTCGCGCATCAGGCTGGCAATGTCATAAGTGATCGGGCCATACACGGCATCCTGAAAGTCCAGCACCCCGATGGGGTTCTCGCGCATTTCCCCGATCAGCCCAGCAGGGGCCGCAGAACTGGCTTCGCCAGGCCGCGGGCGCAGCGCCCCCTCGGGGCTGGAGCCTGCGGCTCCAAACCAGCTTGAGCTGGTTTGGACAGGCGACAGAAGTGAAGCCTCCGGCGAACGGCGGCCTGCAAGGTGCAGCGCAGTACGCGAAGCGACAAGCGGGGGGGCTATCAGGTTCGGCGAAGCGACAAGCGTAGGGGCTATCAAATTCCTCGGCATGAAGTCCCGGTGAACATAGACGCGGGCACCTTCGAGGGCCTGCAGATTGCTGGCCTTGATCTGCGTGAATGCATCGTCCAGCGTCTTTTGTTGCTGGGCGTCCAGCGCAAAGCCCCGGTACCCGGCAACGTACCACTCGGGGAACAAAGCCAGCTCGCGCGACAGCAGGGCATCGTCATAAGCGGGCAGCACATCCGGTTTTGACGCCAGTTGCCAGCGTATCAAGGCGTCCGTAGCGTGGCCATACAGCGCCGAGTCCAGGGCACCAGGCTGGGCGATAGCGGTCACAGCGGCGGGCGGTGAAATCAACTCCATCATCGTTTTGGCCCCCAGATCGCTCAGCAGCAGGAAGCCTTGAGGCTCATTCCAGGCCAGTACGCGGGGTACCTGCAGACCCGCTGCGGCCATCAGGCTGGCTACTTTGACAAACGGTGTGCAGTCTTCCTTGTCAGGGGGCGCGTCCATGATGATGTAGCTGTCCGCCGGGCTGCCCGACACCGTATCAACCCTGAAATAGCGCCGGAAACTGGCATCTGCCGAGGCCAGTCGGAGGCTTGCGGGGACCAGGTGGTGGTCGGTTGCCAGGCTCAGGAGCCAGCTGCCAAACACGCTGGCGCGTGCCGGGTCGGCCCAGACAATGGTGTGAGGGTGGGCGTTGTTGCTGGCGTCACCAGGGGAGTCGTCAGGGGAGTCATTGAGGGAGTCAGTAGGGGCGTTCATGGCTTTACGGATTGGACTTGCGGGCCGTTGTAGGCCTGCAGGGTGCTCATGGATAATCAGGCCTGATTTTACAAATGGGTTTATCTCACACAAACGATGCGACGCGCATCCCCCTCGCCTTTTCTGCTCGCTCCGGTCCCCCATGCCGTCCTCAGCCTTGCGTCGCTCCTGTCTGCAGCGCTGGGGCTGGCGTTTGTCGCCCCGGCGCGTGCACAGTCACCAGACACCAGAATATTGACCGATGCTGGTGCGCCACTGTCGATGAAGGCAACACCCATGCTGGCAGAAAAGCCACCCGAGGGGCCAGGCAACGCGGCACCGGTTTTCATGTTTGGCGACAGCATCTCGGGCCGTCCTGATCTGGAAACCATCGTCAACGGCAACGCTGAACTACGGCGCGGGCCGACAGCCATTCGTGCAGACCGCGTCGAGTACTACCAGCCCGAAGACACGGTCAAAGCCACAGGCAACGTTCGCATCAGCAGTTCAGGTAACCAGTACCGGGGGCCCGCGCTGCAGATCAAGCTCGACACCTTCGAGGGGTTTTTTACCGAGCCAAGTTACCGTTTTCTGGCTCGTGGCGGCAATGGCCAGGCGTCGCGCATCGCGTTTGTCGATGACAAGCGCCTGGTGGCTTATGACGCGACCTTCACCACCTGTGAGCGCGATGACGAGGCAACCTGGCAGCCGGCCTGGGTGCTCACCGGCAGCCGTTTCAAGTTTGACCAAGAGGCAGAAACCGGCGAGGCGACCAACGCCGTGTTGCGTTTCAAGGGCGTGCCCATTCTGGCGATTCCTTCCCTGAGCTTTCCGCTCAGTGACAAGCGAAAGTCGGGTTTGCTGCCACCGTCTTTTGGTCTGGACAGCACCAGTGGCGCCCTGTTTACCCAGCCGTATTACTTTGACATCGCACCCAACCGGGATGCGACAGTCTCGCCCACGGTCATGACCAAGCGCGGCCTCAATCTGGGGGGCGAATACCGTTACCTGGAACCCGGCTACACAGGCAAGCTTGTCGCCAGTCTGATGCCCGGCGACAAATTGCGCAACATCAACCGCTGGTCGTATTCGCTGCAGCATTCAGGCAGCATAGACAGCGGGTTGTCCGCCATTGGCAGCCTGGGGCTCAACGTCAACCTGAACCGGGTCAGTGACGATAACTACTGG
>JBBRMH010000019.1:0-33567 GCA_038230935.1 Burkholderiales bacterium
CGGCAAGCCGCTGCTCCACTACATGGGCACGTCGACCTTCGCCAACCACATCGTCGTGCCCGAGATCGCGCTCGCCAAGATCCGCCGCGACGCGCCCTTCGACACCGCCTGCTACATCGGCTGCGGCGTCACCACCGGCGTCGGCGCGGTGCTGTTCACTGCCAAGGTCGAAGCGGGTGCCAATGTGGTGGTGTTTGGTCTGGGCGGGATTGGACTGAATGTGATTCAGGGCGCGAAAATGGTCGGGGCTGACAAGATCATCGGGGTCGATATCAACCCGGCCCGGCAGGAAATGGCGCGCAAGTTTGGCATGACGCACTTCGTCAACCCGAAGGAGGTGGACAACGTGGTCGATGCGATTGTGCAGCTGACCGATGGCGGTGCGGACTACAGTTTTGAATGCATTGGCAACACCCAGGTCATGCGCCAGGCGCTTGAATGCACCCACAAGGGCTGGGGCCGCAGCATCATCATCGGGGTGGCTGAAGCCGGTGCCGAGATCAGCACCCGCCCGTTCCAGCTGGTCACCGGCCGCCACTGGGAAGGCTCCGCCTTTGGTGGCGCGCGGGGCCGTACTGACGTGCCGAAAATTGTGGACTGGTACATGGAAGGCAAGATCAACATTGACGACCTGATCACCCACACCATGCCGCTTGAAGACATCAACAAGGGGTTTGATTTGATGAAGAGCGGCGAGTCGATCCGGGGCGTGGTGCTTTATTAGCCACACAGTTGCTCACAGGGTGGCCGCTACCCAAAGCCTGGAGCGTCCACTGGCTTGTCGCTGGTGTGGCGGCAAGGCCTGTGGTTCTGTGCGGGTTGAGATGGATTTAAGCCTCTGGCGCAGGTTGTACAAGCGCGAGCAGCTATCAAAAAATGAGCAAACGGAACAGGTAAGTGAAACAGGTAAGCGAAAGGCCGCCACCGTTACCTGTGCAATGCAGGCCGCACTGCTCAGCGACTGGCGGTCTTCATGGCTTCGGTTATCCGCACAGTTTCAACGCTCACGGTGGTCACGCGCGTCAAGAGGTCAATGACCTTGTCTTTGTAGTCGGCAAAGCGGTAGGTGTCGAATTTTTCGCGGATGGTCGGGTCCTTGGGCTTTTTTTCCTTGTACTGGTCCAGTACCCAGTCGAGTGCGCTGCGGTTGCCCAGCCTGTAGCCCCACGCCTCAGGCGGAATGCCGCGCAGTGTGGTTTCACTGTCGAGCATGATGCTGCCTGCGGCTGCATCAGAGCGCAACGCGGCTTTGGGCGACAGACCGGCAGCGCGGGCTTTGGTGTCTGGCGTGTCGGTGCGGCTCAAGGCAAACGGCGCGGCGGCTTCAAAACCAATGTGCAGTGCCATCAGTTCTGCGCCCCAGTCGGCCCACTGCCAGAAGTCGGCGTAAAACGGAATGCGCGGAAATTCGCGTTTGAGGTTTTGCGCGTACTTTTCACGGTAGATCGGGTCGTGCAGCACGGCGTAGCAGTAGTGAAAGATGGCTTCTCTGGTGATGGCCCCGCGCCCGCCCATTGCTTTGCTCCCTCGCCCCTTGGGAGAGGGTTGGGGTGAGGGCTCTGCGCTTTTGTCGTTGTCTTTGTAGTGCGCGCTGAACTGTTTGAGCGCCCAGTCGGTGATGTTGTCGCAAACGTTGCCCTCGCCATCGTGCCTGATCAGCGGCAATCCGTACGTGTCGCCTACATAGTGCAAATCAAAGGGTGCGCCGCCGGCCAGAGTGCGGAAGTCTTTGGAAAACGACACACAGATCGTCTGCCCCTGAATAAACTCTCGCATCGCGCCGGGCTCGTCAACCAGAAGGTCAGATGCATAAATCAGGCGCTTTGAATAAGGTCGGTAAATGTAGGGGTAGATTTTGGCGGGTGAATACCGCTCTTGATACCCTTGACCCGCCCGGCGTTTGAGGTTGCGTGACCACTTCACAGCTGTATTGTGCTCACCGGGATGCGACAGATGGTGGCCATAGATGCCCAGAAAGTAACGCACCCTGGCTTCCAGTTCTTGCGCCTCGCGTGCGACAACCCACTCGTCCCGGTTGGTCGAAACGCCCAGCGAAAACAGTTTGAATATCGCCCGCTCCCCCGTTGCCGTCTTCGCCGCCTTCGTCTCCTTGCTAGCCAGCGGCAGCAGCGTCTCAAAATCGTTGTTGATCAGATTGACCCAGTTGCCGGTCTTGTCGGGCTGAACTTCGTCAAAGTCCAGCGCCCGCATCGGGTGGTTTGCCAGAAAGCCCATCTTTTCTTCAGCCGTTTCCAGCTCTGGGCGGCGAATGTAGTACACGCGGGCGGGCCGCTTGAACTTCGTGGCGGACGTGCGTTTGACCATAAAGCTGATGGCCACGCCGGTCTGGATGCCAAAGACATTGTGTTTGGTGCCGCTGAGTTTCGGGTTGGCGCGCACGTCGCCGCCCAGATCGACCACGTAAATGTCGGCAAACTCCTGCGCCACGGTCTTTCTGAAGCCGTCAAACGTGCGGCTTTCAATAAAACTGCGGTTGGTGACAAAGGCGAGCACGCCGTCTTCATGAAGCCGGTCACTGGCCCAGCGAAAAAACCGGGCGTACATGTCATACAGCTTGGTTTTTTGCGCGGTGCTCTCGGCGATGTAAGTTTGCTTGATGCGCGCGTCGATGCTGGGGTATTCGCGGTTTTTGTTGTTGTCGTTTTCATTCGTCTGATTGGCGTTGTAGGGCGGGTTGCCAATCACCACGCTGATGCGGCGGCTGTTCTGGCGCTTGATGCGGGCGACGTTTTCTTCACTCACGCTGCCAAAAATATCGCCTGTCGAGCCCTTGGCGGCGGTGTGCAGGCCCACGTTGTCCAGCGTATCAACAAAGTACAGGTTGGGAAATTCGGCGTACTGGCCAGTGATGGCGGCATACGTCGCTTCAATGTTCAGGTTGGCCACGTAATACGGCAGGATGGCGACCTCGTTGGCGTGCAGCTCGTTTTTGTACTTGTGCTCCAGCTTTTTGGGCTGGCCGCGAAAGTGCTCCAGCAGTTCGCAAATAAAGGTGCCGGTGCCGGTGGCCGGGTCCAGAATGTCCACGCCGCTGTCGATCAGGTTTTTGCCAAAATGCTTTTCACACAGCCAGTCAGCCCCATCAATCATGAAGCGCACGATCTCGCCGGGGGTATAAACCACGCCCAGCCGGTCGGCGGCCTTGGCGTTATAGACCTTGTAGAAGTTCTCGTAAATGACTTTTAAAAAGGTCTGCTTTTCGCTGTGGCTGGCAATTTGCGCTGCGGCGGCGCGAATGGCCGCGTAGTAAGACTCCAGGCCTTTGAGGGTTTGCCTTTTAAGTGCGCCAGTGAAAAAAGCGCCTTCGAGCGCATACAGCTCGCTGGCGACGTTGTTGTGCTGGTGAAAATCGCTGTCGTCAAACACCTTGGCAAAAATCTCTTCGGTCAGGATGTGCTGAATCAGCATTTCGCGCACGTCGGCGTCCGTCAGCGCGGGGTTAATCGCCTCTTGCGCATGCAGCAAAAACTTTTCTTCAGCCTGACGAAAGCTGGGATTGCCATCATGCGCGCGCTCAATCATCTGGCGCAGCGCGTCCAGCACGGCGGGCAAATCGGCCTTGAACTGCTCCACAGCGGCACGAAAACCCGCTATTTCGGGCCGCTCAAAGCTGAAAAACAATTTGAGCAATTTGGCTAACGCGTCGGTGTCGGTCTTATCTTCAGAAATTCTGCAGCGCAGCACCTCTTGCCGGTTTTGCCACAACACGGCCAGCGCGTCATCGCTGAAGATGCTGTTGTCTTGCGGATAGCCCTTGCGAAATTTTTTGGCGACTTCAGCGTCGAGGTCGTCGTCAGCGTCTTTGGCCTCCCAGTAACCCAGCGGCATGCGCAGCTCGTGCAGCAGCGCGCCATCGACTGCAATATTGGTTTTGGTGGCGGTTTTAAGCGGGTATTCGGCCAGAAAAACCAGGCCCTGCTGCTTGCCCCAGGCCTTGAGCAGGTCCTTGAATGCCTCACGCACAATGGTTTCGCGGGCGCTGCCGCTGGCCTTTTTGATGATGTCGAGCTGCTTGAGATAGTCGTTGATGAGAAGTTGGCTCATGGGGCATCCTGTTGGGCTGGATTCTAGGGGCACCCTGGGTCGGGGCAAGCTGCGTTGGTTGCTTGCTCCCGGAAAAAGGTCTGCTGCACCCGCCAGACTGGCAGCTCAAAAATTTAAGCGTTTTTGGCCTCTGGCCCACGTAATACCTGCACGGGCAGCTATCAAAAAAGGAGTAATCACTTTTCCAATCTAACCTGGAGTGCAGGGCAATCGCATCCAAACCAAAGGGCGAGGAGATGCTCAGGGCATGTGAGCCTCGGAACCGTCTGCAGGTCATCGGTATCCCCATCCAGATTGCTATTGATTAAATAGCGCAACGTGCAGGTAATACGTGGGCGGGGAGCCTGTTTCATTGATTTTTGGCTCAAAATTTGGCTCAAAGTGCAGGTTGGCACTCAAACAGGTCGTATCAGGCCCGAATCCGGAACCGTCACGGCCTGCGGCGCGGTGCGGCTGGCGCGAACTTCAGGATGGGCGGCAAGCGTCAGGGCACCGCTACTTGAGCACTCGGAGCAATGTCGCTGCGACTAAACAGCTTGAATTCCCCGGGCAGCCGCTGCTGCAGCCGTTAAATCAGGTAAAGCCGCTACACTTATTTGATGCACCGTCCACCCTTAAAACACTGCCGGCTTTGCGGCACCGCCGTCATTTATCGCCTGCCGGATGACGGTGACACCAAGTCCCGCGCAGTTTGTCCGGCCTGCAGCAATGTGCATTACGACAACCCACTGAACGTGGTGGGCACCGTCCCTGTCTGGGGCAGTGACGCCCTCGGTGAAGGTGCGCAGGTGTTGCTGTGCAAACGCAACATCGAGCCACGCCGGGGCAAGTGGACACTGCCTGCGGGCTTTATGGAGATGGATGAAACCACCTCTGAAGGTGCCGCCCGTGAGACGGATGAAGAAGCTGGTGCACAGTTTGAAATGCAGGGGCTTTTTAGTGTGATCAACGTGGCACGGGTTGGCCAGGTACATCTGTTTTACCGCGCAAAACTGCTGAGCACCGTGTTTAACCCCGGCCATGAAACCATGGAGGCCCGATTGTTCACAGAAGCCGAGATTCCGTGGGAGGAACTGGCCTTCAGGACCGTCAAGGAAACGCTGGAGTTTTATTTTGCAGACCGCCGGGCCGGGCACTTTGGCATTCATACCCTGGACATCGGCTGATGACCCTGCTGTCATCAACGTGAAGCAACGTGACTGAACCTGACTGAACCTGATGTATGGAAGAAATCAAAGCCCTTGAGTCTCTGGGTCTGGTATTGCCCAGCCCCGCTTACATTGCTGGCGCTATTTTGTTCGGTATTGCAGGTTATGTGGCCTATCGACGCGGCAGAAAAGCTGCCCGCCCTGTACTCACCTGGAGCGGTGTGGCACTCATGCTCTACCCCTATGCTGTTCCCCAGACGTGGCTGCTCTGGACGATCGGGTTAGGGCTTTGCGGCTGGGTGTATGTGAAGTGGGATTGAGCGCATCTGGTCCACAAACGCGGTAAAGCGCTGTGTGGCTGGGTTGCTGCTTTTGGGTGACCAGACCAGACTGGTTTCACACGCCGGAACGCGTGCCAGGCCCTGGCCCAGACGCCCTTTTAATGCCTGTGATCGGGCAGCGGGTTCGTCAATGGCGCGGTAAACCACACCGGGGCGCTGGAACTGGCGCACGCTTTCAGGCACCCACGCCACGCCCAGACCGGCGGACACCAGATTGACGATGGTCTGCATTTGTATCGCCTCTTGCGCCACATGGGGCAGCTGGCCGGACGCGTGGTACATCGTGAAGATGGCATCGTAGAGCGAGGGAAGGATACGGCGCGGAAATATCACCAGTGGCAGGCTGAGAACGTCTTGCAATGTCAACCTGGGTAGCTGGGCAACCGGGTTTTGTTCGGGCAATGCAATCACCATTTGCTCACTTGAAAGGCGCTGGCACGCCAGCGCTGGTGGCGCGAAACCGGGGGAGTGCAGCATGAAGCCCAGGTCAATGTCCCCCCGCTCAAACCCAGCGAGCTGAACGTCGCCTGTGGCTTCCAGCAGTTCAAGCTGGACCTTCGGGTACTGCTCGCGAAACGCACGTACCCAGCCCGGCAGCAAGTCGAAACCGGCGGTGGACACAAACGCCAGGCGCAAGCGCCCTGCCTCGCCGTCTGCGCTGGCCCTGGCAAATGCGGGCAGTGCCTGCGCGCGCGCCAGCAGATCGCGCGCCTGCGGCACCAGCGCGCGACCTGCGGCTGTGAGCTGCACGCTGCGCTGGGTGCGGTCAAACAGCTTGAGACCCAGCAAGGCCTCCAGATGTGCAATGGACTGGCTCAAGGGTGGCTGCGTCATGTGCAGGCGAATCGCCGCCCGTCCGAAGTGAAGCTCCTCTGCCACAGCCAGGAATTGCCGCCAGAGCCGGAGTTCTATCCACGGCGATGTTGCCGTAGCCAGCGGGGGATCAGTCATATGCAAAGCATATCAATGGATACTGTTAAATGGATTGGAAAGAATAACTCAAAGAATGGATACTTGTCATTCATCACCAACACCCACGAGACTCATCATGGAAATCAAACCCATTGTTCTGAACCCGCGCAGCAAAAATATCACCGAGGGCAAATCGCGCGCGCCCAACCGCTCCATGTACTACGCCATGGGCTACGAGGCAGCCGATTTTGTCAAACCCATGATCGGCGTGGCCAATGGCCACAGCACCATCACGCCATGCAACAGCGGCCTGCAAAAACTGGCTGATGCAGCGATCGCTGCGATTGAAGAAGCGGGCGGCAATGCACAAGTGTTTGGCACGCCCACGATTTCTGATGGCATGGCCATGGGTACAGAGGGCATGAAGTACTCACTGGTCAGCCGGGAAGTGATTTCGGACTGTATCGAAACCTGCGTCCAGGGCCAGTGGATGGACGGCGTGCTGGTGGTGGGCGGCTGCGACAAAAACATGCCCGGCGGGCTGATGGGCATGCTGCGTGCCAATGTGCCGGCCATTTACGTTTATGGTGGCACGATTTTGCCGGGCCACTACAAGGGCAAAGACCTGAACATCGTCAGCGTGTTTGAAGCTGTGGGAGAGAACGCTGCAGGCCGCATGAGTGATGAAGACCTGCTGCAAATTGAACGCCGCGCCATCCCCGGCACCGGCAGCTGCGGCGGCATGTACACGGCCAACACCATGTCCAGCGCATTTGAGGCGCTGGGTATTTCGCTGCCTTACTCCAGCACCATGGCCAACCCGCACGACGAAAAAATGAACTCGGCTGCCGAGTCAGCCCGGGTACTGATTGAAGCGGTCAAAAAAGACATCAAGCCGCGCGACATCGTGACCAAAAAGTCGATAGAAAACGCCGTAGCGGTGATCATGGCCACGGGCGGTTCAACCAACGCCGTGCTTCACTTTCTGGCGATTGCCCACGCAGCTGGGGTGGAGTGGACGATTGATGATTTTGAGCGCATTCGGGTTAAAACGCCGGTGCTGTGCGATTTGAAGCCATCCGGCAAATACCTGGCGGTGGACCTGCACCGCGCAGGCGGCATTCCGCAAGTCATGAAGACTTTGCTGGTGGCGGGCCTGCTGCATGGCGACTGCATCACGATTTCTGGCCAGACAATTACTGAAGTGCTGGCGGATGTTCCGGATGCGCCGCGTGCCGACCAGGACGTGATTCGCGCCATAGACAAGCCGATGTACGCACAGGGCCACCTGGCGATTCTGAAAGGCAACCTGTCACCTGAAGGCTGCGTCGCCAAAATTACTGGCCTGAAGAATCCGGTGATGACCGGCCCGGCACGCGTGTTTGACGACGAGCAATCCGGTCTGGCAGCGATTTTGGCCGGCAAAATCAAGCCTGGCGACGTGATGGTGTTGCGCTACCTGGGCCCCAAAGGTGGCCCTGGCATGCCCGAAATGCTGGCACCCACCGGCGCGCTGATTGGCGCCGGGCTGGGTGAATCGGTTGGCCTGATCACCGACGGCCGTTTTTCAGGCGGAACCTGGGGCATGGTGGTGGGCCACGTCGCACCTGAAGCTGCAGCCGGTGGCAACATTGCATTCATCAATGAGGGGGACTCCATCACGATTGACGCGCGGCAGTTGTTGCTGCAATTGAACATCAGCGATGCCGAGCTGGAGCAGCGCAAAGTCGGCTGGGTGGCCCCGAAACCGCGTTACACGCGCGGCGTGCAGGCCAAGTTTGCGTTCAACGCGTCCAGCGCCAGCAAGGGTGCGGTGTTGGACGACTACTGAAAAGCTGAACAAACCTCCCCGATCAGGTCACTCCCTGAGTCGTTGTCTGCGGGGGTGTTGGACGGCTACTGAAAAGCTGAGCAAACCTCCTCTTCACCAGCAGGGGCCGTGGAACCGGCTTTGCCGGGCCACAGGCGCAGCGGCCCCCTCGGGGGGCAGAGAGTTACACGAAGTGAACGACCGTGGGGGCAATGTCTTAACCAGCCAGGGCCGCGGAACTGGCTTCGCCAGGCCGCAGGCGCAGCGGCCCCCTCGGGGGGCAGGGCGCGACACGCAGTGCGCAACCGTGGGGGCTATTTCCTTTTCTTGGGCTGCATGCCCATGGACTCGCGCTGCTTTGCAATGCGGTCCGTTTTACGCTTTTCCATCTTGTCCATTTCAACCCGTTTGGTGTAGCCAGAGCTATCGGCCCAGGCCCACCAGGCTACTGTCATGGCAAAGGGCGACAGCACCACCCACCAGCTCCAGGTGGCTACAGGGCCAAACTCCAGGTATTTCATCAGCAGTGCGGCAATTCCGATAAGTAAAAAATACATGGCTAACTCCTGTTGGTGTGGGGCATGTGCAGTGGGTTCCAGCATGCCTGCAAGCGGCACGGCCCTGTTAATCGAGGTCAACCGGCACCCTTACAATCACGTTGAATGACTGTACCCCATCCATTGACCCCTTCACGAGGCTTCCCCATGAAACGCTTTCTTGTTGCAATTGCCACCTTGGCAGCAGGTGTGTCCGTCTCTATGCCCGTACTCGCTGACATGCAGCTGGCGACTTCCAAGAACTGTATGGCCTGCCACGCAGTGGATAAAAAACTCGTGGGACCATCGTACAAAGACGTGGCCGCCAAATATGCAGGCCAGCCGGATGCTGTGGACAAACTGGCTGCAAAAGTCATGAAAGGCGGTTCTGGCGTGTGGGGCCCGGTTCCTATGCCTGCGAATGCGCAAGTCAACGCAGAAGAAGCCAAAAAACTGGTGGCCTGGATTCTGACCCAAAAGTAATCAACCCGCTGGCGTGCCCGCCACAAGCAAAAAGCCCGTCAGATGACGGGCTTTTTTTACGGCCTTGTTCAGATGCTGCAGTTAAACATTGTCTGACAACTGATCGAGAATCGCCGGGTTCTCCAGCGTGGAGGTGTCTTGCGTGATGGCCTCGCCCTTGGCGATATTGCGCAACAGGCGACGCATGATCTTGCCACTGCGGGTTTTGGGCAGGTTGTCGCCAAAACGGATGTCTTTGGGTTTGGCAATCGGGCCAATCTGTTTGCCGACCCAGTCGCGCAGCTCTTTGGCAATCGCTTTGGCTTCGTCACCTGTCGGACGTGAGCGCTTGAGCACCACAAAAGCCACAATCGCCTCACCCGTCAAGTCGTCGGGCCGGCCAACGACGGCCGCTTCAGCCACCAGCGTGGTGTGCGCGACCAATGCAGACTCAATCTCCATCGTGCCCATCCGGTGCCCTGACACGTTGAGCACGTCGTCAATACGGCCTGTCACACGGAAATAACCGTTCTCCAGATTGCGCACTGCGCCGTCGCCCGCCAGATAAATCGCACCGCCCATCTCTTCAGGAAAGTAGCTCTTTTTAAAGCGCTCGGGGTCGTTCCAGATATTGCGAATCATCGACGGCCAGGGCCGCTTGACCACCAGCAAACCACCGGAGCCATTGGGCAACTCCTTGCCGGTCTCGTCAACGATGGCGGCCATGATGCCGGGCAACGGCAACGTGCAGCTGCCAGGCACCAGTGGGGTCGCGCCAGGCAGTGGCGTGATCATGTGCCCACCGGACTCGGTCTGCCAGAAAGTGTCCAGCACGGGGCAGCGCTCGCCGCCGACGTTTTTGTAGTACCACATCCAGGCTTCGGGGTTGATGGGTTCGCCGACCGAGCCGAGGATGCGCAGGCTGCTCAGGTCTGACCGGTCCGGGTGGACTTTTTCATCCGCCTCGGCGGCCTTGATGAGCGAGCGGATGGCCGTGGGCGCGGTGTAGAAGATCGACACTTTGTGCCGTTCAATCATTTGCCAGAAGCGACCCGCATTCGGGAAGGTGGGAATGCCTTCAAAAATAACCTGCGTGGCACCTGCCGCCAGCGGGCCATAGGCGACGTAAGTGTGGCCGGTGATCCAGCCAATATCAGCGGTACACCAGAACACGTCAGACGCAGCTAAGTCAAACGTCCAGTCCATGGTCAGCTTGGCCCACAGCAGATAACCGCCCGTGCTGTGCTGGACACCCTTGGGTTTGCCGGTGGAGCCTGAGGTATAGAGGATAAACAGCGGGTGTTCTGCACCGACAAACTCAGGCTCGCACACAGGGGAGGCGCTGGCCATGACTTCATGCATCAGGCTGTCACGTCCGGCCACCATGTTGCAGGCTGTGGCGGTGCGCTGAAAGACGATGACGTTTTTGATTGACTCGCAACCCCCCAGGCCCAGGCCTTCATCAACAATCGCCTTGAGCGGCAGCTCCTTGCCGCCGCGCAGCTGGTAGTTGGCCGTAATGACCGCGACTGCGCCCGCATCCTGAATGCGCTCTTGCAGGCTTTTGGCTGAAAAGCCGCCAAACACCACAGAGTGCGTGGCGCCAATGCGGGCGCAGGCCTGCATGGCCACCACACCTTCAACGGTCATGGGCATGTAGATGACGACCCGGTCACCTTTTTTGATGCCCATGGCCTTGAGGGCGCTGGCAAGACGGCTGACCTGGGCATGCAGCTCTTTGTAGGTCACATGCGTGATCTTGCCGTCGTCACCTTCAAAAATAATGGCGTTTTTATGCTCGGTTGGTGTGCCCAGGTGGCGGTCCAGACAGTTGTACGAAGCGTTTAATTCGCCATCGGCAAACCACTTGTAGAACGGCGGATTGGACTCGTTGAGCACCTCGGTGAACGGTTTTTTCCAGCTCAGGTTGCTGCGGGCCAGCTTGGCCCAGAAACCTTCAAAATCCGTTTCGGCTTCCAGGCACAGGGCGTTGTAAGCGTCCATTCCGGAAATCCGGGCGGCGCTGACGGCGGCTGGCAGGGGCGGAAACACCCGGTTTTCAACCAGAAGAGAGGTCATGCTGGTTGTGCTGGGGGCGGGTGCTGAAGTACTCATCGGTTTTGTCTCCTGGATTTTCACAAAAAGCGGGTTTATTGCGTGGTAATGTCTCGCCTTGCACTTACAAGCCACTGACTGGCTTGAACCTTACAACCCTGATCATCACTTCCCCAAAAATTGTCTATGTCAGAACCCATTCAAAAAGAACGCACGCCACTGCGCCCCTTGCCAAACTTTATTTTTGCCAGCCGCTGGCTGCAATTGCCGTTGTACATAGGGCTGATTGCAGCGCAGGCGGTGTACGTGGTCCACTTTATGGTGGAGTTAAAACACCTTATAGGGGCCGCGCTGGGCAGTCAGCCTGATCTTCAGGCACTCGTCACCAGCATTGGGTACAAGACAGCCACACCGATTGTGACGCTGAACGAAACCGTCATCATGCTGGTGGTGCTGGCACTGATTGACGTGGTGATGATCTCCAACCTGCTGATCATGGTGATTGTGGGCGGCTACGCGACCTTTGTGAGCCGGATGGACCTGGATGGCCATCCTGATCAGCCCGAATGGTTGAGCCACGTCAATGCAAGTGTGCTCAAAGTCAAGCTGGCCACCGCCATCATTGGCATCAGCTCGATTCATCTGCTCAAGACCTTCATCAATGCCGACAACTACACCGACCGGGTATTGATTGCGCAAACCGTGATTCACATTGCGTTTTTGCTGTCGGCCATGGCGATTGCTTACACCGACAAGCTGATGTCAAGCATTGCCGCGCAAAAGCATTGATTTGACAGGCGTTCCCACATGACCATTTTGTTGTTTGCAGGCGGCCTGATCGGGCTGGTTTTAGGGGCCGAGCTGCTGGTGCGTGGCGCGTCCAAACTGGCGCTGTCGTTCGGTATTTCACCGCTGGTGGTGGGTTTGACCATCGTGGCCTTCGGCACCAGTGCGCCTGAAGTGGCGGTTTCCGTTGGCGCTGTGCTGGACGGCAGGACCGACATTGCGATTGGCAACGTGGTCGGAAGCAATATTTTCAATGTGCTGTTCATCCTGGGCGTGTCGGCGCTGATCACGCCGCTGGTGGTCAACATCCAGCTGATCCGCCAGGAGGTGCCGATCATGATTGGCGCATCCCTGTTGCTGCTGGCGCTGGGGCTGGACGGCAAACTGAGCGTTATCGATGGTGGCATTTTGTTCGGCTGCATGATGGCCTATACGGTATTTTTGATCGTCCAGTCGCGCAGGGAGACCAAAGCGGCCAATGACGAATACGCCGCCGAAGTCAAGCCCGCCGGCCCAGGCAGCTGGGACTCAAAACTGCCGGTGCAGTTGCTGCTGATCGCCGTTGGCCTGGTCTTTCTGGTCGTCGGCTCTGACTGGCTGGTCACCGCATCCGTGATCTTTGCCAAAGCACTGGGCGTGAGCGATCTGGTGATTGGCCTGACCATCGTGGCGGCTGGAACGTCGATGCCCGAAGTCGCCACGTCAGTGATGGCGGCCATCAAGGGCGAGCGTGACATTGCGGTCGGCAATGTGGTGGGCAGCAGCACCTTCAATATTCTGGGTTGCCTGGGCATCTCCAGCATGGTCTCGGGCAATATGGGCCTGGTCATGCCAGAAGCCATCCTCAATTTCGACATCTGGGTGATGATTGCTGTGGCCCTGGCCTGCCTGCCGGTTTTCATGACGGGGCGTGAGATCGCGCGCTGGGAAGGCGGTGTGTTTCTGGTTTATTACGCGGCCTATGTTGCTTACCTGATTCTGGCCACCCAGCAACATAGTGCGCTGGGTACTTTCTCAACGGCCATGATGAGCTTTGTCATTCCGATCACTGTGATCACATTGGTCGTGATGTTGATCAAGCCGGGCAAGACACCGTCATGACGAGGCAAAAACGACCTGTCAGACATTTCGCCGTGTAAAGAAAGCCCCCGATCTTGCTTCTGCTGATTGTTTTCCTGCCATTGTTGCTGGGCACTGTGCTGACCGGCTGGTCAGGCGCGTATCCGTCTGACGCTTACCGCGCCCGCACTGCCTGGCTGGCAGCGGCAGTTGCGGGCACCAGCCTGGCGCTGCTGCTGGTTCAGGCACCCGCTGTGATGCGTGGCGAGGTGGTCTATGAATTTTTCCCCTGGGTTCCCGAGATTGGCCTGAACTTGGGTATGCGGCTTGATGGTTTGTCGCTCCTGTTTGCAGTGTTGATCACCGGCATGGGTTTGCTGATCATTTTGTATGCCCATTTTTACCTGGGCAAAGATGATCCGGTCGGCAAGTTCTACAGCACGATGCTGCTGTTCATGGCGGCCATGCTGGGCATTGCGCTGTCAGACAACCTGCTGCTGCTGATCGTGTTCTGGGAGCTGACCAGCATCTCGTCGTGTCTGCTGGTTGGGTACTGGAAGCACCGGGCGGATGCCCGCGACGGGGCGCGCATGGCGCTGGCCATTACCGGTGGGGGCGGCCTGGCCATGCTGGGCGGTTTTGTGCTGCTGGGCCAGATTGCCGGCACCTATGAGCTGAGTCTGATGCTCGACCAGGGGGCGCGCATACAGGCTGACAGCCGCTACCCGGCTGCGTTGCTGCTGATATTGCTGGGCTGCTTCACCAAAAGCGCGCAGTTCCCGTTTCATTTCTGGCTGCCGCAAGCGATGGCTGCGCCGACGCCCGTGTCGGCTTACCTGCACTCGGCCACCATGGTCAAAGCTGGCATCTTCCTGCTGGCACGCCTGAGCCCTGTGCTGGGCGGCACCGAGCTTTTCACGGGTGTTGTCATGACCACAGGCCTGGTCACCATGGCCTTTGCCGCTTTCATTGCCATCTTCAAACATGATGTCAAGGCCTTGCTGGCTTATTCGACCATCAGCCATCTGGGGCTGATCACTTTTTTGATCGGGCTGGGCTCACCGCTGGCGGCAGTGGCGGCCATGTTTCACATCCTCAACCATGCGAGCTTCAAGGCGGCGCTGTTCATGATCGCCGGTATCGTGGACCACGAAACTGGCACTCGCGACAAACGCCTGCTGGGCGGGCTGGCCCGGCTGATGCCCTGGACGGCCACGCTGGCGATGGTGGCAGCAGCGGCGATGGCGGGTGTGCCGCTATTCAACGGTTTTATATCCAAGGAAATGTTTTTGACAGAAACCGTGACGTTTGCCCAGACCGGCGGCTGGCGCTGGTTGGTGCCTGCGGCTGCCACGCTGGCTGCGTTGTTCAGCGTGGCCTATTCTGTGCGTCTGATTCACGACACCTTCTTCAATGGCCCGCCACGCGCCCTGCCCAACCTGCGCCCGCACGATCCCCCGTTTGGCATGCAGCTGCCGGTGATTTTGCTGGTGGCCATCTGCATTGCGGTTGGCCTGTTGCCTTCACTGCTTGCCGGGCCGATTGTTTTGCTGGCAGCAGGTGCCATGCTGGGGACTGCCCCACCCGCCTACACCCTGGCCATCTGGCATGGTGTGAACCTGCCGCTGCTGCTGAGCGTGGGCGTGCTGGCTGGCGGTGCCGGTTTGTATTTCTCGCTGGCCCGCGCTGGGCGACTGCACCAGCTCAATTCTGAAAACTGGTTTGGGCTGCTGACCGGCCTGAAGCTGTTCACGTACGGCACCGACCGGCTTTTCAAAATCGCCGGACTGCTGACTGCAAAGCTGGAAACCGCCTCGCTGCAGCGCTACATCGCCTGGATGCTGATCTCTGCGCTGGTGGCGGCGGCTGTGCCGCTGCTGTCGGGTGAGGGTCCGGGCACGGGTACACGCACACTGCTGCCTGTCTCATTGACAGCACTGGTATTGTGGGGTTTGCTGCTGCTGGCCTGCGCCTGGCTGGTGTTGCGCCACCATTCGCGGTTTCAGTCTGTAGGGGTTATTGGCGTGGTGGGGCTGGTCACGGCGCTTGCGTTTGTCAGCTTTTCAGCCCCCGACCTGGCGCTGACGCAACTGAGCGTTGAAGTGGTGTCCACCGTTTTGCTGCTGATGGGCCTGGCGCTGCTGCCCCAGCAGTCCCCGCACGAGTCGTCTGTCGGGCGTCGAACGCGCGATGCTGCACTTGCATTGAGCTGCGGCGCAGGCATTGCGTGGCTGGCCTGGGTCATGCTCACACGCGACCACGACTCCATTGCCTGGTATTTCCTGAACCAGTCAGCCATTGCGGGCGGTGGCACCAACGTGGTCAATGTGATTCTGGTGGACTTTCGCGGCTATGACACCCTCGGTGAAATCGCTGTGCTGGGCATCGCGGCCGTGGGCGTGCTGGCTCTCATGGACGGAATGCGGGTTCGCCGTGCAACCAGCCACAGCAACGGCCTGCCCTGGACTTTTGCTGCGTCGCCGCTGATGCTGCGCGTGGCTGCGCGCGTGGTGCTGCCGCTGGCACTGGTGGTCACCTTGTATATCTTCATGCGCGGGCATAACCAGCCGGGCGGCGGTTTTATTGCCGGGCTGATCACAGCCGTAGCGTTGGTGCTGCAGTTCATGGCGATGGGCCAGTCGCGTGCAGAGGCGCTGCTGCGGGCCGAAGGTGGACGCCGCTTCGTGCGCTGGATTGGTGTCGGCCTGGGCATTGCCGGTCTTACGGGGGTCGGTGCCTTTGTGTTTGGCCAGCCCTTTCTGACCAGCGCCTACGGCCATCCGAGCCTGCCTTGGCTGGGCGAGATACCACTGGCCACCGCCGCACTGTTTGACCTGGGCGTGTACATCACGGTGGTCGGCTCGACGCTGCTGACACTGTCCACGCTGGGTGCAGTCACGCGCGAGTCGGGCGCAGCAGCAGTACCCAAAGCGCAGCAGGGAATCAAACCATGAGTCTGGAGTTTTTGGTGGCCAGCGGTATCGGCGTGGTCACCGCAACGGGTATTTACCTGATTTTGCGCGGCCGGACCTGGCCCGTGGTGCTGGGTTTGAGCTTGCTCGGGTATGCGGTGAACGTGTTTATTTTTTCAATGGGCCGCCTCTGGCAGGGTGCCGCGCCCATTCTTTCGGCCACCGGGCAAGTCGCTGACCCGCTGCCCCAGGCACTGGTGCTGACCGCCATCGTGATCGGTTTTGCCACCACGGGTTTTGTGATCGAGCTGGCACTGCGCAGCCGCCACGAGTCCGGCAGCGACCATGTCGATGGGCACGAGCCTGGGCACGGGGCCGACCAGAAGCGGGATAAAACCCGATGAGTGGGCTGCTGGAGTCGGTTTTCTTTGCACATCTGCCGGTGTTGCCCGTGCTGCTGCCGCTTTTTACAGCGGTAGCGTTGCTGATCATCGGTGACCCGGGCGGCGAGTCCAGCCACGGCGGGCCGCTGCTTCAGCGCAGGCGCTGGCTTAGCCTGGTCTCTGTGGTGCTGGGAGCGGTGCTTTCCTGGCTGCTGGTGGCTGAAGCGGCCACCGGGGCATTGACGGTCTATCCGCTGGGCGGCTGGCCTGCACCGTTTGGCATTGTGCTGGTCATTGACCGCCTCAGTGCCCTCATGCTGGCCCTGACCTGGACCATTGCCGTGCCTGTGCTCTGGTACGCCACCGGCGGCTGGGACACCCATGGCCGACACTTTCACACGCTGTTTCACTTCCTGTTGATGGGTGTGTCGGGCGCTTTCGTGACGGGCGACCTGTTCAACCTGTTTGTGTTTTTTGAGGTGTTGCTGATTTCGTCTTATATGCTGCTGGTCCATGGCCAGGGGCGGATACGCTTCAAGGCGGGTGTGCATTATGTGGTGCTTAACCTGGTGGCGTCTGCGCTGTTTCTGCTGGGCCTGGCGATTGTCTATGGCGTGACCGGTACGCTTAACATGACCGACGTGGCACTGCGAGTTGCGCAACTTGCGCCCGAGCAGGCGGCCCTGTTCAAAGCCGGGGCCATGCTGCTGCTGGTGGTGTTCGGCCTGAAGGCGGCCATTGTGCCGCTCTACCTGTGGCTGCCCGGCACCTATGCGGCGGCCAGCGCCCCGGTGGCGGCCATGTTTGCCATCATGACCAAGGTGGGGGTGTACAGCATCATCCGCGTGCATGCGGGAATCCTCGGTGACGGTGCCGGACACGCTGCGCTGGCCGCCCAGCCGTGGTTGCTGCCACTGGCCTTGACCACCATGGTGCTGGGCGTTTTGGGCGTGCTGGCCGCGCACAGCCTGAGCCGTCTGGTGTCTTACCTGACGATTGCATCGGTCGGCACGATTGTGGCGGGCATCGGGCTGTTCACCCCCCAGGCCATGTCGGCAGCGCTGTATTACATGGTTCACAGCACGCTGGTGATTGCGGCCCTGTTTTTGCTGGTCGAGCTGGTCGGCTCCCAGCGCGGCGACACCGGCGACCGGCTGCAACCCGCCACGCCTGTCGGGCAGCCTGTGCTGCTGGGCTTGATGACGATGCTCGGTGCCGCATCCGCTGCAGGCCTGCCGCCGTTACCCGGGTTTCTCGGCAAGCTCATGATTCTGGAAAGTGCAGCGCCCACACCTGCACAGGCCTGGGTCTGGACGGTGGTGCTGGGGGTCAGTTTCCTGACGCTGATCGCGCTGGCGCGTGCCGGCTCCATCCTGTTCTGGAGCGTATCGCCAGCAACCAGCGCGTCCGTGCACGCTGGCACGCCGTCACGTCTGGTTCTGGCCACGTTGAGCCTGCTGGCGCTCAGCTTGCTGCTTGCTGTGGCTGCCTCGCCGCTCAAGCGCTACACCGATGCAGCTGCGGCGCAACTGGCAGACCGCGCGGCTTATGCCAGGGCGGTTCTCGGCCCCGTCGGCGGCGCTGCATCGACCACCACGCGGCCTTACCGGGGTGGTGACGGCGAAGTCAGGCTGCCTGCCACAAAAGGTCAGCCATGAAAAAACCAGCCTGGCTTGCACACCCCTGGCTGTCCGTGTTGCTGGCAGCCACTTGGTTGCTGCTGCAACAGACAATGGCGCCTTTTCACCTGATCTCGGCGGTATTGATTGGCCTGCTGGTGCCGCGCCTGCTGCACAGCTTCCTGCCAGTGTCAGGGCGGATGCGGTTCGGTCCCGTTGTGCGCTTGACCTTGGTCGTGTTGTGGGACATTGTGCTGTCCAACCTCACGGTGGCACGGCTGGTGCTCGGGCCGATGTCGCGGCCACAACCCGCCTGGGTGAAGGTGCCGCTGACACTCACTCACCCTACGGCGATTTCCCTGCTGGCCAGCATCATCACCATGACACCAGGAACCGTTTCGTGTGTCATCGACGAGAAAAGCGGGTGCATCCTGGTTCACGCACTGGACTGCAGCGACCCTGTACAGATGGCAGTTGACATCAAAATGCGCTACGAGCAGCCCCTGCTGGCTATCTTTGAGATGCCTGCCAACTACGCTTAACGCACCGTACCCACTGGAGACCGCTCATGAACATCCTGCTGTTGTCCCTGAACATCGCCATCGTGGCGGTATCGCTGGCGATGTTGCTGTGCGCCTGGCGACTGGTGCGGGGCCCGAGCATGCCTGACCGCATACTGGCCATCGACACCCTGTACATCAACGCTGTGGCGCTGGTGGTGTTACTGGGCATTCGCTTGCAGACCCCCCTGCTGTTTGAAGCCGCGCTGATCATGGCCATGCTGGGTTTTGTCTCAACGGTGGCGCTGGCGCGTTACCTGACACGTGGCGACGTGATCGAATGAAACAAGGAAGATAACCATGGGCTTACACCCTGTTGCTGAATGGCTGGCTGCCGCCTGTTTGCTGATGTCGGCTTTCTTCCTGCTGGTCGGTGCCATCGGACTGGTACGCCTGCCTGACTTTTACATGCGCCTGCACGCGCCGACCAAAGCCGCCACGCTGGGCTTGGGCGGCGTGCTGCTGGCCAGCATGATCCTGGCTGCAGCAGCGGGCCGAGTTGGTTTTGCAGAACTGCTGATCACGCTGTTTGTGTTTATTACTGCGCCAGTGTCGGCCAACATGATGGCGCAGGCGGCGCTCCATTTGCGCCTGCCCAGCCAGGCTCCGGTACCCGATGACGCGGTGCCCGAACAGCGAGAGCCCTGAAGGCTCAAGCTGGGTGGCCTCAACCCGTTGTGCGCCCCACCATCTGCTCAGGCACTACCCACTGGTCGAACTGCTCACCGGTCACATAATTTGAGGCAATCGCCGCATCGCGCAGGCTGCTGCCTTCCTTGTGCGCTTTTTTGGCAATAAAGGCGGCCTTGTCGTAGCCAATATGCGGGTTCAGCGCCGTCACCAGCATCAGCGAGTTGCCCACCAGCTCGGCAATCCGCGCCCGGTTTGGCTCAATGCCCACCGCGCAGTGGTCGTTGAAACTCCTCAAACCATCGGCCAGCAGCCGCACGCTTTGCAAAAAGTTGTACGCAATCATGGGCCTGAACACATTGAGCTCAAAGTTACCCGAGGCTCCCCCAAAATTGATAGCAACATCATTACCAAACACCTGGGCTGCAAGCATGGTGACTGCTTCACTCTGGGTCGGATTGACCTTGCCCGGCATGATCGACGAGCCCGGCTCGTTCTCGGGAATGCTCAGCTCGCCAATACCACTGCGCGGTCCACTGGCCAGCCAGCGCACGTCGTTGGCAATTTTCATCATGCTGGCCGCCAGAGTCTTCAACGCGCCGTGGGCAGGCACCAGCGCATCGCACGAGGCCAGGGCCTCGAACTTGTTAGGTGCGGTGACAAAAGGCAAACCCGTCAAACGTGCAAGTTCGGCTGCAGCCTGCTCTGCATAACCTTTGGGTGCGTTTAATCCCGTGCCGACAGCCGTGCCACCCAAAGCCAGTTCATACATGTGCGGCAAAGCCGCCTTGATGTGCCGCGCACCATGGTCGAGCTGCGCCACGTAGCCTGAAAACTCCTGGCCCAGCGTGAGCGGCGTGGCATCCTGCAAATGTGTGCGGCCAATTTTGACGATGTCATCGAACTCGGCAGATTTTTTAGCCAGCGTGGCGCGCAGATTTGCAATCGCGGGCAGCAGTTTGTAGGTGATTGCCGTGACCGCTGCCACATGCATTGCGGTGGGAAATACATCGTTGGATGATTGGCTGCGGTTTACATCATCGTTGGGGTGAACCAGCCGGCCCTCACCACGCTCGCCACCGAGCAACTCGCTGGCGCGGTTGGCCAGCACTTCGTTGACATTCATATTGGTCTGCGTGCCAGAGCCGGTTTGCCAGACCACCAGCGGGAACTCATCGGGGTGCTGACCCGCAATCACTTCATCTGCAGCCCCGATGATGGCCTTGGTTTTTGCCTCGTTCAGCAGACCCAGCGCATGGTTGACGGTGCTTGAGGCACGCTTGACCTGCGCCAGCGCGGTAATGATTTCACGCGGCTGCCTTTCACCAGAGATGTCGAAGTTCTGCAGCGAGCGCTGGGTTTGTGCGCCCCACAGACAATTCTCGGCTACATTGATGGGTCCAAAAGTGTCGCTCTCAGTGCGGGTTTTCATGGCATGGGGCCTGTAGTCAAATCAGCGAATGGCTGAGATATGGTTTACTTTTTCAAATCCGCGATGAGTTGCTTCATTTCGTCGATCTCACGCAATTGCGTCGCTGTGATGCCATCGGCCAGCTTGCGCACACGGGGGTCCACAATCTGGGCACGCGTGCTGGTCAAGATGGCGATAGAGTGGTGCGGGATCATTGCCCGCATGTAGTCAACGTCATCAACTGTCACCTGCGACCTTGCAAGCCCGAGGCCAGCCAGAAAAAGCGCCAGAGCAACGACCAGCGCTCCATACCGCGCCCGGTTGTCCGGGTACATCTTCCACATGAACAGCATCATCACGGCTGTCATGACGCCGCCCATGATCATGGCCATGAAAACGCGCGTCCAGCTGAACATTACATGATCAATCTGATAAGTGTTCAGATACATCGCGGCCCAGCCGATAGTGGTCGACGTTGCCACCATGGCCCAAAACCTTCCGTAGTTGCCAGCCTTCATCGGGACGCCTCCGGTATGGCCTGAGCCTTGGACTGTCGTTCGGGTATTCATATCCATACTGATGCTCCAACTTATGTGTGACAGACCCATCAGATTACCGACGACTTGCTAACTCGTGTGTCAGTAGCACTCAACACCAAATGTAGTCAAAAGCGCCCAACCACTGGCCTCATGCTGTACAGAAGCTGTCAGAACCTGTGCAATACCGCTGCCATTTTGAATCTGCCCGATGCGCTGTCTGGCGTCAGCTAGGTAATAGCTCACGCCGACAGGGGCCTCTGGGATAATGTCTTCAAGCGCGTTAAACACCTTACCTGACCATGACCCTCACCATAAAACAAGCCGACCTGATCGAATCCGTAGCTGCTGCCCTCCAGTACATCAGCTATTACCACCCAACCGACTACATCGCGCATCTGGCCCGTGCCTACGAGGCTGAAAAAAGCCCGGCCGCCAAAGATGCGATTGCGCAGATTTTGACCAACAGCAAGATGAGCGCCACCGGCCAGCGCCCGATTTGTCAGGACACTGGCATCGTCAACGTGTTTCTCAAAGTCGGCATGGACGTGCGCTGGGAAGGGTTTACCGGCTCGATTGACGACGCCGTCAGCGAAGGCGTCAGGCGCGGTTACAACCACCCCGACAACACGCTGCGCGCCTCGGTGGTGGCCGACCCGCACTTCGACCGTAAAAACACCAAAGACAACACCCCGGCAGTGATTTTCACCGAGCTGGTGCCGGGCAACACACTTGAAGTCACCGTGGCGGCCAAAGGCGGCGGCAGTGAGAACAAAAGCAAGCTGGCGATGCTCAACCCCGGCGATTCGATTGTGGACTGGGTGCTGAAAACCGTGCCCACCATGGGCGCTGGCTGGTGCCCGCCCGGAATGCTGGGTATCGGCATTGGCGGTACCGCAGAAAAAGCCGTGCTGATGGCCAAGGAAAGCCTGATGGATGACCTCGACATGTACGAGCTGCAAGCCAAAGCCGCCAGCGGCGCAGCGTTGACCAAAGTCGAAGCCCTGCGCCTGGAACTGATGGAAAAAGTCAACGCCCTGGGCATTGGCGCGCAAGGCCTGGGCGGTTTGACGACCGTGCTGGACATCAAAATCAAGATGTACCCGACCCACGCCGCCAGCAAGCCCGTAGCGATGATCCCGAACTGCGCCGCCACCCGCCACGCCCACTTTGTCATGGATGGCAGTGGCCCGGTGTACCTGGACCCGCCATCGCTTGACTTGTGGCCCAACGTCAACTGGACACCTGACTACGTTCAAAGCAAAAAAGTGGACCTCAACACCCTGACCCGCGAAGAAGTCGCCAGCTGGAAACCCGGCCAGACGCTGCTGCTCAGCGGCAAGATGCTGACTGGCCGCGACGCCGCCCACAAACGCATTGCCGACATGTTGGCCAAAGGCGAAAAACTGCCGGTTGACTTCACCAACCGCGTGATTTACTACGTTGGCCCGGTCGATCCAGTCAAAGGCGAAGCCGTTGGCCCCGCAGGCCCGACCACTGCGACCCGCATGGACGGTTTTACCGAAATGATGCTGGCCCAGACCGGTTTGATATCGATGATTGGCAAAGCAGAACGCGGCCCTGTCGCCATTGAAGCCATCAAAAAACACAAAAGCGCTTACCTGATGGCCGTGGGCGGCGCCGCCTACCTGGTGTCAAAAGCGATCAAACACGCTGAAGTTGTCGGTTTTGCCGACATGGGCATGGAAGCGATTTACGAGTTTGATGTGGTCGATATGCCGGTGACGGTGGCGGTTGATTCTGGCGGCACCAGTGCGCACATCACCGGGCCGGCCGAGTGGCAAAAGCGGATTGCTACGGGGGAATTCAAGGGCATTGCAGTGGCAGCCAGCTAGGCAGCTTGTGTTGCTTTCCACCACTGATGCGAAAAATCTCGCGTGAATGGTGGAAACTTCATGATTTCAAGGACTTATGGGCAGTTTTTCAACGCCATCGAGACTTTTCGATCGACCCATAGGCATCTTCGACAGCGGCATAGGCGGGCTCAGCGTTTTAAAGGCGTTGCGCGCCGAACTGCCGCACGAAAACTTCATCTACATCGCCGACAGCGCGCACGCGCCATACGGTGAGCGCGATGACGCCCACGTTATCGCCTGCTCCCATGCCGTGACCGCCCACCTGATCAGCCAGAATATCAAAGCGCTCGTCATCGCCTGCAACACGGCCACAGCTGCGGCCATTGACCTGTTAAGAGCCGAGTACCCGCTGTTGCCCATCATTGGCGTAGAGCCTGCCCTGAAGCCTGCGGCGGCTTTGAGCAAGACGGGCCATATTGCTGTGATGGCCACGCGCAGCACGCTGGGCAGTGTCAAATTCCGGACCCTGATGGCAGCTCAAAAAGGTTTGGAGCGTGTCACGGTGGTGCCCTGCGATGGCCTGGCAGACGCCATCGAGCGCAGCGCCGAAAAGGGTGATGCTACAGAAATAATAGCTGTATGCGCCCGTATTACCTGCGGTATTGGCCATTTTGGCACTCAACAGGGGCATATAGACACGCTGGTGCTGGGTTGCACGCACTACCCGTTTGCCGCAGCACACCTGCGCACGCTGGTGGGGCCAGACGTGCAACTGCTGGACAACGGCGAAGCGGTGGCGCGCCAGACCAGACGACAACTTGAAAAAACGGGGGCCTTGCTTGCCCGCCCTGCCTTGGCAGAAAACGGCAGCGTCAACGTGTTCAGCACCGGCCAAACCGACCGATTGCAAGCTGCAGCCCGGCACTGGCTTGGACTGGAGGTAAGAAGTGAATCGCTATATTTTTAATAGCTGACACCCCTCATATTTAGTGCGTTAAAAGCTTTTTTAGCACTTCAAACAATCCACGTCCGCTCACCAGAAAAAGAACAGCAATCAGCACACACCCGAAGACCTCAAGGTACTCCGGCTACCACTGGGTCTTTCCATCCACCACCGAGTGTTTTATACAGCGTCACCTGGCTTTGCAGCTGCGCCAGCCGGGTTTGCACCAGAGCTTGCTGAGCAGTGAACAGGGAGCGCTGGGCGTCCAGTGCATCGAGTGAACTGGCAATGCCATTTTTGTAGCGCAGATCAGCCAGCTTGAAGCGCACCCCCTCGGCTGTGGCCTGGGCCTGCTGGGCACGCAGCTGTTCGCCTAACGTCGCCTGGCCAGCCAGAGCGTCAGCGACTTCCCGAAAGGCGGTCTGGATTGATTTTTCGTACTGGGCAAGCGCAATGTCACGCCCCACAGTGGCAAACGCCAGACCGGCCTGGTTGCGGCCTGCATCAAAAATAGGCAGCAACATCTGGGGTGCCAGCGTCCAGCCCCAGGAGCCACTCTTTAGCAATCCCGACAGACTGGAACTGGCACTGCCCACACTGGTCGTTAACGAAATACGCGGGAAGAATGCAGCCCTGGCTGCACCAATATTTGCATTGGCGGCCAAAAGCTGCTGCTCGGCCTGGCGAATATCAGGTCGCCTGACGAGCACATCTGACGGCAAGCCGACGGGCACATCCGACATCATCGGCAGGTCTGCCAACCCTTTGCCTGCCGGTAACATCACAGCCAGATCAGGAGTCATCGGTTGCCCGATCAGCAGCGTCAAGGCGTTTTCATCGAGTGCGCGCTGACGCTGCAGCTGGGCCAGTGACACGCGCGTCGCCTCGGTCAGCGACTCGGCCTGACGCAAGTCCAGCTCGGACGTGACCCCATTGTCAAAGCGCAGTTTGCTCAGGCGGTAAGACTCTTCACGCGTGACCAGGGTTTGCTTCGTGATGGCCAGTAATTCTTCATCAGCCAGCAGGCCAAGGTAGGTGTTGGCCACGCTGGCCACCAGACTGATCTGGGCCGTCTTGCGCCCTTCTTCAGTGGCCAGATATTGCGCCAGGGCCTGCTCTTTGAGACTGGCAACGCGGCCAAAAAAGTCCAGCTCATAAGCCGTGACCGCCAGGCCTGCGGTATAGGTGGTGGCAATGGTGCTGCCGCCATTGGCTGCGCGCGCGCCGGGCTGACGTGCGCCGGTAGCAGCCAGGTTGACGGTCGGGTACTGGTCGGCGCGCCTGATTTGAAATTGTGCTCTGGCCTGCTCGATATTGAGCACGGCTATCCGCAGGTCGCGGTTGTTTTTGAGGGCAACCGTTATCAGTTGCCGGAGCTTGTCATCGCTGAAAAAGCTTTGCCACTCGATATCCGCTGCAGGTTGGGCGCTGGTCAAGACCGCAGCGCCATTGAGTGCCGGCCAGTCAGCGGAGACAGGTGCAGCAGGCCGCTGATAAGCCGGCATCATCGAGCAGGCACCCAGCAAGGCGGCAACGCACAAAACCGAGAGTTTGAGGAGTCTGTTGTCAAGCATGTGGTTTCTCCAGGCTTGCACTCTGGGTGCCACTTCCCTCATCGCCATCAATGCCAGCGGCCTTGGCGTGTTGCAAATACATCAGCTTTTGACGGTCACTGTCCTTGAACAGACTGCGCACCACGACAAAGAAAATCGGCACAAAAAGCACAGCGAGTATGGTGCCCGTGATCATGCCGCCAATCACGCCTGTCCCGATAGCACGCTGGCTGGCAGATCCTGCACCCGTGGCCAAAGCCAGCGGCAACACGCCCAGCATGAACGCCAGCGAGGTCATGATGATGGGCCGAAAACGCAGGTGCGCGGCAGCCAGTGCAGACTCCACAATACCCTTGCCTTGCGCCTGCAGGTCTTTGGCAAACTCAATGATCAGGATGGCGTTTTTGGCTGACAGGCCAATGATGGTGATCAAGCCCACCTGAAAATACACATCGTTGGAGTAAGTGCGTAGCAATGTTGCCAGCAGCACGCCGACTACACCCAGCGGCACCACCATGATCACCGCCAGCGGAATCGTCCAACTTTCATATAGAGCAGCCAGGCATAAAAACACCGCCAAAATCGCGAATCCGTAAAGTATCACGGCCTGTGAGCCAGCCAGTTTTTCTTCACGCGACTGGCCCGTCCACTCATAGCCGAAGCCCTGTGGCAGCTGGGCAGCGAGTTTTTCCATCTCAGCAATCGCTGCGCCTGAGCTGTACCCGGGCGCCGCACTGCCGCTGATACGAATGGCCGGGTAGCCGTTGTAGCGCACTGTTTGCATGGCGCCCTTGATCCAGCGCGTCGTGGCAAAGGCCGAAAACGGCACCGCCTGGCCCTGCGCGTTAGCGGCATTGATTTTGAGCAGGTCATCAGGTTGCATGCGCGATGGCGCATCGGCCTGAACCACCACGCGCTGCAGCCTGCCCTGGTTGGGGAAATCATTGATGTAGCTGGAGCCTAAATTGGTGGACAGGGCCGCATTGATGGCGTCAAAACTCACACCCAGGGCGCTGGCCTTGTCACGGTCAAAGTCGAGCTGCAACTGTGGTGCGTCCTCCAGCCCGTCTGGCCGCACCTGCGTCAGCACCGGGCTTTTGGCGACCATGCCAAGCAGCTGGTTGCGTGCTGCCAGCAAGGCGTCACGCCCGGCACCAGAGCGGTCTTGCAAGCGAAAGTTAAAACCGTTGGAATTTCCCAGCTCGCGAATCGGCGGTGGACTGAGGGGGAAAATCGACGCGTCCCGAACACCCGAAAGTGCACCAAATGCACGGCCTGCTACAGCGCCGGCAGACTGGCCCGGACCCTTGCGCTCTGACCAGTCTTTAAGCGTGACAAAAGCCAATGCGGCATTCTGCCCCTGCCCCGAAAAGCTGAAACCCAGCACACCGACCATGCTTTGAACCTCGGGCTGCTTGAGCATGAAACCTTCAACCTGCTCAATCACCGCACGTGTGCGCTCTTGGGTCGCACCGGGCGGCAACTGAATGTTGACCAGCAGATTACCCTGATCTTCAGCGGGTAAAAACGACGTGGGCAGCCGCGTATACACCAGTGCAACAACACCAATAATGGCCGCATAGACAATCAGGTACCGCCCTGCCCGCTTTAAAAGTCGGGCTACCAGCGATTCGTAGCTCTTGGCCGTTCGGGTAAAGCCCCGGTTGAACCAGCCAAAAAACCCTTTTTTCTCATGGTGGTGACCCGCTTCGACCGGCTTGAGCAAGGTAGCGCACAGCGCGGGCGTGAGAGACAGCGCCAGAAATGCTGAAAACGCAATGGATGTCACCATGACGGCGGCAAACTGCCGGTAAATATTGCCGATGGACCCGGCAAAAAACGCCAGCGGTACAAACACCGAAATCAGCACCACCGTCACGCCGATGATGGCACCTGAAATCTGCCCCATCGCCTTGCGCGTGGCTTCCAGCGGACTCAAGCCCTCTTCGCTCATGATGCGCTCGACGTTTTCCACCACCACAATCGCGTCGTCCACCACAATGCCAATGACCAGCACCATGCCAAACATGGTCAGCACATTGATCGAAAAGCCGAACGCCAGCAAACTCGCAAAGGTTCCCAGCAGTGCAATCGGCACAACGATGGTCGGGATGATGGTGTAGCGGATGTTCTGCAAAAATAAAAACATCACCAGAAACACCAGCACAATCGCCTCGACCAGCGTTTCTGCCACCTGGGTGATTGAAATTTTCACAAACCCCGATGCATCATAAGGAATCGTGTAGGTCACGCCTGCAGGAAAGAAACGCTTGAGTTCCTCCATCTTGGCACGTACCGCCTTGGCGGCTTCCAGTGCATTACCGTCGGGTGTGAGCTGTACCCCAATACCTGTTGAGGGTTTGCCGTTAAGTCGCGCTGAAGTGGCATAGCTTTGTGCGCCCAGCTCGATACGGGCCACATCCTTGAGGCGAACAGTCGAGCCATTGGTATTGGCGCGCAAAACCACGTTTCCAAACTGCTCGATACTGGACAGCTGGCCATTGACGACCACTGTAGCTGCAATGGACTGCCCGGTGATATTGGGCAAGTCACCAATCGAGCCTGAGGCGATCTGGGCGTTTTGGGAGCGGATCGCATTGGCCACATCGCTGGCAGACAGGGCAAAACCCGTCAACTTGGCAGGATCAATCCATACCCGCATGGCGCGTTCGGTACCGAACAGCTGGGCCTGGCCAATACCAGGCAGCCGTTGCAATTCGGGAATCACGTTGCGCGAGGCATAGTCACCCAAAGCAATCGGGTCAATCGCCGGGTCGGTAGAGGACAGCAGTGTAAACAGCAAAAAGTTGGCATTTGACTTGTCCACGCGCACACCCTGCTGCGTGACAGCAGCAGGCAGTCGGGGTGACGCGCGAGACAGCCTGTTTTGCACATCGACCTGGGCCAGTGCCGCATTGGTACCCGGCTCAAAGCTCAACGTGATGTTGCCTGTACCGTTGGCTTGCGCGACCGCCTCCATGAAGATCAGGCCCGGCGTGCCGTTCATCTCCCGTTCAATCACCGCCAGAACGCTGTCCTCCAGTGTGCTGGCAGATGCGCCCGGGTAGTTCGCTGTCACCACGACGGCGGGCGGTGCCACCGGAGGATATTGTGCGACGGGCAATTGGGTAATCGCTACTGCGCCCATGACGATGATGAACAACGCCAGCACCCACGCAAAAATCGGTCGGTCAATAAAAAACTTGGCCATGAAGTGCGCTCCTTACTTCGCAGCTGCAGAGGCTGGGGCGGCAGGTGCAGGTGCACCCGGGGCGGCGGATATCGGGGCAGCCGGTTTAACGCCCGGTGCCTGCCAGGCGACTGGCTTGACAGTCGCGCCGGGCTGCAGTTTCTGGAACCCATCGACCATGACCTTTTCACCTGCCTTCAAGCCGCCCAGCACTACCCACTGATTGCCCTTGGCCGAACCAATCTTGATGGGGCGCGGCGTGACCTTGCCATCTTCACCTACGACCATGACGGTGTCACCCTGTGCTGTGCGGGTGACCGCTTGCTGCGGCAGTGTGATGGCGTTGCTGGCCTGCGCCTGCTCCAGCAGAACGCGCACATACAGGCCAGGAAGCAGGATACCCGCCGGGTTGGGCACCTCTGCACGCAGCGTGATCTGGCCAGTGGTGGCATCTACCGTCAGGTCAGAAAACAGCAGGCGACCTGGTTGTGCATATTCAGTGCCATCTTCCAGTACCACGCGCACGCTGGCCGCCTCCAGCCCGCTGGCCTGCTTGAACACCCCGCTGGCCAGCGCAGCACGCAACTTCATTACCTCAGCGGCTGACTGGGTGAAATTGACATACATCGGGTTGATTTGCTGCACCACGGCCAGCTGGGTGGCCTCGCCCTGCCCGACGAGGGCCCCTTCAGTGACCAGTGCGCGACCAATGCGCCCAGAGATCGGTGATGTCACAGACGCATAACCCAGATTGATGCTGGCAGTCTGAACGTTGGCTTTGGCAACCGCAACATCCGCTTCGGCCTGTTTCTGGGCGGCAACCGCGTTGGCGTACTCCTGCTTGCTCACTGCATTGGCTTCTACCAGCGGCTTGTAGCGTTCAGCAAGAGCTGTAGCCTGCGTCACGTTGGCCTCGGCTCGGGCCTGGCCGGCCTTGGCGCTGGCTACCACGGCAGCATAGGGCGCTGAATCAATGGTAAAGAGCGGCTGACCGGCCCTGACATCACTGCCTTCGCGGAACAGTCGCTTTTGCAGGATTCCGGCAGCACGCGCCCTGACCTGTGCGACCCTTGAAGCTTCCAGTCGGCCAGGCAGCTCGGTAACCAGCCCGATGTCGCCCGGCGCTACGGTGACCACACCCACTTCAGCCGGTGGTCGTGCGGCACCCTGACCTGCTGCCTTCTCGTCCGGCCCTTTGCTGCAGGCAGTCAGAAGCCCTGAACACAGAAAAACGGTAATGCATAACTGTTTCGTGGAGAACCATGATGGCACTTCAAGGGCGATGTAACGCGGGATCATGCTGGTCGTGGGCATACTTCTTCCTTGAAGGATGTAACAGGGTCTGAAAAAGAGGGGGTTGAGTGACACGCTATTTTTAAACAGCAGCTGTGCCAATCATAGGGTTCATGCTGATTTTCAATACGCATATGAAGAAAGGGTACTTGTCAGCTCGAACGGATACAACAAGTACTGTTTCGTGTGGCACACCAGACAGCGACAAATCCAGGCACTTGCAGGTGTTTGAAGTTGTCAAGGGTTCTCAGGCAAGTTTTGCCGCAATACGTCAAGCTGTCCTCGGAGGTGGCAGCAGCAAGGGTGACGAGAGAGCCTTCCTCAAAACACTTATTGAAAACTTGCAATGCACCGATGAATATTTAACCTGGCTGGCAGCAGCCAGAAAATCATTGATGCCTGTCGGACGGCGCTGGGCTTCAGGCTGTCAACCATTGGACATGCGCCATAAACCCGAGGGCCTGCAATAAACGGTATTCAGTGGAGGTGACGCGGTTTACGGCCACCACCATGACCCGAATTACCCGAGGATCCACCCATGCCGCGCGGTGGCCTACCAAGCTGCATGGAGCTGACCAGCGCATCAAAGCGTTGCTCAAACAGTTTGTCTATGGCAGCCACCACTTCACCCAATTCGGAACCATCAAAATGCCGCTCCAGCAAGCCGATGGTGTCCTGAACCAGAAGGTCACGTTGTACCTGCATGATCGCCGCCGGCGTCGGGCCGACAAAATACATCGCAAAGTCATCGCGGGCATCATCGGCCTGGCCGTCTTCCTCGTCGTCAAAATCAGCGTCGTAAAACGTCACCTCAATGGGCGCGCCCTCCTGGGCCAGATCGTTCAGACCCATGCACATTTCATCGAGCGCCTGACGGAAATCCTCGTCACCCGGGACGGTCCAGCACATTTGTAACAGATGCTTGTTCACGTCAAACCGGATGCCCGGCTCTTCTTCGTAGGCGCTCTCTGCAGCATCGGCCAGGGACTTCGCGCCGGAATATTTCCACAGAGGCTTGAGTGCTTCCTGCAACTGTTCAAAGGTAACATTCTCGCGCAGAGGGACTTCACCATGCACGTGAATTTCAAAGGGGGTGTTGTAGCTCGACATGGCACTATATTAACCAGTTGTGGGGTGGAAAAGTCAGGAACGTCAGGTTCGATCATCTTAAACGGGTGCAACCGGTGGCACCTTAAAAAGCGTAAAAAGGGCCTGTTCCAATGACTGATGGTTGTCCCTCAATACCTTTGAATACACGTCGGCCATAAAAGAATGGCAAGCCCCAGTCAAAGGTACGGGCGCTGCCAATCGTGCCGGCAAGGTTTGGCAAAACCGATTTTTCAGGGCTGGCAAAGTATGTATTTGCATTGTCAACAGAAAAAGCAACCGCACGGCTGGCTGCATTGATGCCTGTCTGCGTGGCTGAAAACGTCAGGAGTGAAGCAGGACAGTAAAAACTGGAGTCTGCACTGCCAGAGCAGGTGGCAATAGCTGGAGAATCAAAAAAAAGTCCGTTGGAGCCGGTGTCAATAAAACTCCTGTCCAGCGATTGCCCCGACAGCAACGTCAAAAAACGTCCGTCAAGGTCAGTGGTCAAAAGCTGGCTTGAAGTGACCTGGTTGTTGGGCTGTGTACCAATGCCGAAAATGAGCGAGCCATTCAAGCTCACAGCGCCAGCAGGCCCTACCGCTGGCAAATCGATTAAAAAACCATTGTTGTCAGAGGCAAACAGGGGAACAGGATTTTTCAGCTGCCTGGCAACGCTTGCCCGCGTGGGCGTAACAGCTGTACAGGATGTTGTGGCGCAGGTGAAATAAATTCCATTGTTGGTGACACTGGCACATGAGACGCCACAGTCTTCTTTGAACAAACCCAGTCCTATGACGCCTTTCGCGCCCAGCGCGGCAATCGTATCGACGGCCATTCCAGACGAGCAGGTACGGGCCAGGCGGTTGAAAGCTGGATCCCCCACGATCTGGATTGAAATTCCTGTCGCTGTCTTGCCGCCCAGTGTGACGTCCGCATTGGCGACAGGTCCCCAGGCAAACGTATTGTCCAAAAACTGCGCACATGCCAGCAGTGGCAGTGTGCTGGGTGCAGTCACACGGCTTAAATTCAGGGATGGCGAGACGACCTCCGACAACAGCCGCAGCCCTGTTGAGCCTGTGTCAACGAGCACATGGTCGATGGTCTGGCACAAGGCCGGGTTGCCTGCCTGACAAATGGTCACGTCCGTGTAAAGCCGGTTGACGTTGTTGCCAGCAGGGCCTTTGTCCACCGTGACGGGAAGCACGTTGGCCGCCAGCACAGTGCTGGTACCGGGCACTGATCCATTGCTGCTGCTTGAAGTGGCGCTGCCAGCAGCGCCGGCAGGCGCACTCACATTGCCGTTGCCGCCGCCCCCGCAGGCGGCCATAAAACTGACCACGAGTGCTGTACAAACAAAAATTTTGAACATGTTATTGCAGGATGTCTTTGACAGACACATCCGATGGAACCAGGTCAGTCGCATAAGCATGCCCAAAGAAATTCCGCATGCGCCCATTGGAGCGCACGACCAGCCCATCGCGGGACATATCGACAGGTGCGCCGCGCCGACCCAGAAGGCGGGCCTGATCGGTTTCAAGCTTGAATGTGTTGAAGTAGCTGCCCAGCAGCACAGACAGATCAGGCAAAACGGGGCCTTGCCAGGCGACTGCGAACACCAGCCCCGTCAAGGTTGCATATTCACGCACGTTTGTTCCGTTTTCAAGCTGTGTTTCCTGTACTGTGTACGAGCCAGACCGGGCGGTTGAAGGCAGCGCCAGCATTCTTGCACCTGAGGGGGACGAAGAAGAAGTCACTGGCCTGGATGACAGCTGGCCAAGCGCCGCCCAGGCCGGACTCGCAAAAACACAGGACATGAAAAAAGGCAATGAAAGTAGCAAAGGTTTCAACGCAGTCATACTTTTCCTTTGAAGTCTTGAATGTACATCGATATGTCCATGAGCTTTGAAGTCAGCCTGAAAGGCGCTCGGCAGCTTCGCATCAATGGCTCACTTGCTGACTTGGGTGAAATTCTAATGATGTTGCGATCTTGGCGACCCCCCGGAACTGCCATGATGGGCTGATCCGGATTACGGATTACGGATTACGGGTTGATTTTGATTTTCAAAGGCCCCCGGTCTTTGCGGACTGGTATTGTCTGAATGCACCCATGTCGCCTTTTATGTCGTTTACAATCCACAGTGACGAGCCTTCCCGCATGGTAAAGCGGCCAACCGGGTCAGATGGGGAACCAAGCAGCCCTAACTGTGGAGCCAGTGCCGGGGTCAAGGCTCGTCACCTTTCATTTTGGGCAGCCCGCCTGCACTGTTCAATGGTTTTTCTTCGGTATTTCCTGTCAGGCGGCATGGCGACTGCGGTGCATTACGCGTTGCTGCTGGCCCTGGTTGAGTTGGCGGGCATGCCGGCTGCCACGTCAGCTGTCATCGGTGCACTGTGTGGCGCTGTTGCTGCTTATGCCATCAACCGCTCTGTTACTTTCACATCCAGTACGGCATCCCA
>JBBRMH010000020.1:0-33051 GCA_038230935.1 Burkholderiales bacterium
GACAAGTAGCCGCGGTCAAACTGCATGCCTTCACCCACGTCCAGCTCGGACTCCAGTGATTTGCCGTCTTCAACGGTGATCACGCCTTCTTTGCCGACTTTGTCCATCGCATCAGCAATGATCTTGCCGATGGTTTCGTCGCTGTTAGCGGAAATGGAGCCGACTTGAGCGATTTCTTTGGAAGTCGTGGTGGCTTTGGAGGCTTTTTTCAGCTCTTCAACCAAAGCTGTGACAGCCTTGTCGATACCGCGCTTCAAGTCCATCGGGTTCATGCCAGCGGCAACGTACTTCATGCCTTCGCGAACGATGGCTTGTGCGAGTACGGTAGCGGTCGTTGTGCCGTCACCAGCGATGTCAGACGTCTTGGAAGCAACTTCCTTGACCATCTGCGCGCCCATGTTCTGAAGCTTGTCTTTGAGCTCAATCTCTTTGGCAACAGACACACCGTCTTTGGTCACGGTAGGGGCGCCGAAAGAGCGCTCCAGCACCACGTTACGGCCTTTAGGGCCCAGTGTGACCTTGACGGCGTTGGCGAGAATATTCACGCCTTCGACCATACGTGCGCGGGCTTCGCCGCCGAAAACTACATCTTTTGCTGCCATGTTTGGCTCCTAAAAATATTAAATGAATGAATTACAGATAACAGGTTGTTGAGAAAGAAAGCGTAGCGAGCGACTGTCAGGCTAGGCGCACCGCGCGGAGCAACCGGAACGTACTCCAGTACGTGAGGATTGCGAGCACAGAGCAACGACGCATGGCAGCCGCGCAGTAGCTTTATTTCTCGACAACGGCAAACAAATCTTCTTCTTTCATGACCAGTAACTCGTCGCCATCGACCTTGACGGTCTGGCCTGAGTACTTGCCGAACAGAACGCGGTCACCGACCTTGACGCCAACAGGCTGAACTTCGCCCTTGTCGTTTTTCTTGCCGGGGCCAACAGCCAGGATTTCGCCCTGATCAGGCTTTTCAGCAGCGCTGTCAGGAATGACGATGCCAGAGGCGGTTTTGGTTTCGTTTTCGACGCGTTTGACAATCACGCGGTCATGCAAAGGACGAAGTTTCATAAAAAGCTCCTTGTTTTAAAACAATGGTTGTAAAAATCAAAAGTGCCAGCCACAAAGCTGTCACCCGTCAACTTGAGGTGCCAAATGCATTGGGATGCTTTTGTTAGCACTCAGTACCGTCGAGTGCTAATGATAGAGGCAAAGAGGGCAAATTTCAAGATGCTGCCGTTTTTTGATGCTGTTGATGTCCAGCCGAGCTTGAGCTGTGCTTGAACTGCTCTTGAACTGCTCTTGAACTGCTCTTGAACTGCTCTTGAACTGCTCTTGAGCTGTCTAGCGCCTTCAATCAGCAACACCTGCAAATTCAAGTGTCAGAATCGGCAACTTCTTTTCTGAAATCACCTCCCGCACGTGGCACTTAAAAAATCCGAACTCTATTCATCCCTGTGGCAAAGCTGCGACGAGCTGCGCGGCGGCATGGATGCCAGCCAGTACAAAGACTATGTGCTGTTTTTGCTGTTCATCAAATACGTATCCGACAAATACGCCGGGCTGCCCTTTGCGCCCATCACCATCCCGCTTGGCGCCAGCTTTGCCGATATGGTGGCCCTCAAGGGCAAGCCCGACATTGGCGACCAGATCAACAAGAAGATCATCGGCCCGCTGGGGCTGGCCAACAAGCTGTCAGACCTGCCCGACTTTGACGACCCCAACAAGCTCGGCTCCGCTGAAGAAAAGGTCGAGCGCCTGACCAATTTGATCGCCATTTTTGAGAACAAGGCGCTGAACTTTTCCAAAAACCGTGCTGACGGCGACGATATTTTGGGTGATGCGTATGAATACCTCATGCGCCACTTCGCCACTGAAAGCGGCAAAAGCAAGGGCCAGTTTTACACCCCGTCTGAAGTCAGCCTGATCATGGCGCGCGCCATTGGCATCCGTGAGGCAAAAACCACCAACACCACCACCGCCTATGACCCCACCTGCGGGTCAGGCTCGCTGTTGCTCAAGGTCGGCGATGAGGCCACCACCAAGATCAACCTGTACGGTCAGGAAAAAGACGCCGCCACCAGCGGCCTGGCACGCATGAACATGGTGCTGCACAACAACCCGACGGCGATCATTGAGCAAGGCAACACGCTGGCCGACCCCAAGTTCAAAGACAGCGCGGGTATGAAAACCTTTGACTACGTGGTGGCAAACCCCCCATTCAGTGACAAACGCTGGAGCACTGGCCTGAACGCGCTGAATGACCTGTTTGAGCGCTTCAAGTCCTTTGGCACACCGCCCGACAAGCAGGGCGACTATGCCTACCTGCTGCACATCGTGCGTTCGCTCAAAAGCACTGGCAAGGGAGCCTGCATCTTGCCGCACGGCGTGCTGTTCAGGGGCAATGCCGAGGCAGATATTCGCCGCAACCTGGTGCGCAAGGGCTACATCGTGGGCATCATCGGCCTGCCTGCCAATCTGTTTTATGGCACCGGCATACCGGCCTGCATCATCGTGCTGGACAAGCAGGGCGCGCACACCAGAGTCGCAGGAGGTGAGGGCATCTTCATGCTGGACGCCAGTAGCGGCTACATGAAAGACGGCCCCAAAAACCGCCTGCGCGACCGCGACATTCACAAAATCTGCGATGTGTTTACCAAACGCACCGACGTGCCCAAATACGCCCGCAGGGTCAGCCTGGCCGAGATTGAAAAGAACGACTTCAACCTCAACCTGCCCCGCTACATTGACAGCCAGACCGCCGAAGACCTGCAAGACATTGCCGGCCACCTGCAAGGCGGCATCCCCAGCGCCGATGTAGACGCCCTGCAAGCCTACTGGGCCGTGTGCCCGCAGTTGCGCTCCAGCCTGTTCCAGCCCAACCGCCCCGGCTACCTGAGCCTGGCAGTCAGCAAGGCCGACATCAAGCCCGCCATCTACGGCCACCCCGAGTTCACCGCCTTCATTGGCGGCATGAACACCCTGTTTGCCCAGTGGCAGAGCAAGACCGCCACCACGCTCAAGGCACTTGGCGCGTGCTGCCACCCCAGGCAAGTGATTGCCGCGCTGGCCGAAGACCTGCTGACCCACTACACCGGCAAACCGCTGATTGACCCCTACAGCGTGTACCAGCACCTGCGCGACTACTGGGCCAGCGTCATGCAAGACGACTGCTACCTGATTGCCGCTGACGGCTGGAAGGCCGAGACCAGCCGCATCATCGAACGCGACAAACGCGGCAAAGAAAAAGACAAGGGCTGGACATGTGATCTGGTGCCCAAAGCCCTTATCGTGGCCCGCTACTTTGCCAAGCAGCAAGCCGCCATCGACCAGCTCACCGCAGAGCTGGACAGCACCGCCGCGCAGATCACCGAGCTGGAAGAAGAACACAGCGGCGAAGACGCCGTTTTTGGCGGCTTTGACAAGATCAACAAGGCGAGCATTGCCGAGCGCCTGAAAGAAATCAAGGGCGAAAAAGATGCCAAAGACGAAGCCGATGTGCTAAACGCCTGGCTCAAACTCTCCGCCGCCGAGGCTGATCTGAAGAAGCGCCTGAAAGAAGCCGAGTCCGCCCTGGACACCGCCGCCTACGCCCACTACCCCAAGCTCACCCAGGCCGATGTGCAAACCCTGGTAGTGGACGACAAATGGCTGGCCACGCTGAGCGCCGCCATCCACGGCGAAATGGACCGCATCAGCCAGAGCCTGACCCAGCGGGTAAAAGAGCTGGCCGAACGGTATGAAACGCCCATGCCGCAGATGGTTGATCGGGTGAGTGGCCTGGAAGCCAAGGTGAACCAGCATCTGGCGAAGATGGGGTTTGCATGGAACTGAAGGCGGGGTACAAGCAGACGGAAGTGGGGGTGATTCCGGCGGATTGGGAGGTTCTGCCCATCGGCAACATTGCAACCGTAACTTCGGGAGGAACTCCGAGTAGGCAAGTCGCTGAGTATTGGGACGGTGACATTCCTTGGGCGACCACTACAGAGGTCAATTCGGACACGATTCTTGAAACAGCACAATCAATCACAGCAATAGGTCTGGCAAATTCTGCTGCTAAATTGCTAGCACCCGGTGCTTTGTTGATGGCGCTTTACGGTCAAGGAAAAACTCGAGGCAAAGTGGCAGTTCTCGGGATTAGGGCATCCACGAATCAAGCCTGTGCGGCAATTGTCCTATCGCCAACTGTCAGCAAAATGTTCGTGTTTCATTTTTTGGTGAGCCAATACTCGGCCATCCGAGGACTCAGCAATTCAGGCAGTCAGGAGAATTTGAGCGGCGGAATCGTCAAGGCGATTCTGGTGCCGTTCCCTCCCACCAAAACCGAGCAAGAAGCCATCGCCGAAGCCCTGAGCGATGCGGATGCCCTGATCGAATCCCTGGACCAACTCATCACCAAAAAGCGCCACCTCAAACAAGGCGCCATGCAGGAACTACTCACGGGCAAGCGGCGGCTGCCGGGGTTTAGTGGGGAGTGGGAGGTGAGGCGGCTGGGTGACGTGATTGAAAAATTTGTTGGTGGTGGAACCCCGAGCCGCTCTAACCCTGCGTTTTGGGGCGAGGAAATTCCTTGGGTTACGGTCAAAGACTTCGCGACCTTCAATCCTCGCCAAGCGCAGGAGTCAATTACCAAACTGGGCCTCCTCAGCAGTGCATCGCACTTGATCACAAAAGGGACGCTCATCACATCAACACGAATGGCTCTGGGAAAAGCAGTTATCTACGAAGTTGATGTTGCAATAAATCAAGACCTCAAAGCGCTCTTTCCCATAGCAGCCTTGAGTGCGAATTACCTCTACTTTTGGTTTCAATATCACGGTCAGACAATCGATGATCTCGGGAGTGGGAGCACAGTCAAAGGCATTTCTTTGCCAGACCTCAAGAAGATTGAATTCGGCCTGCCATCCATTTCTGAACAAACCGCCATCGCCACCATCCTCAACGACATGGACACCGAGCTGGCCGAGCTGGATTCCCGCCTCGCCAAAGCCCGCCAGATCAAGCAAGGCATGATGCAAGAGCTGCTGACTGGCAGGATTCGTTTACTATGATTTTCATAGCTGCTTGCGCACGTCCCACGTGCGCTGGAGGCCGTTTTTACCTTTGGCTTCAAAACTACTACGTCAGGCCGACAAGTGTGGTTTTGACGCCCAACCGGGCACGACCCACAAGCAATCCATGAGAGAAAACCAGTACACCGAGTGGAAAGAAGTCTGGCGCGATGAGTACCTGCGCTGGGTCTGCGCCTTTGCCAACGCAGAGGGTGGCACGCTGGTCATCGGCCGCAGTGACAGCGGCACGGTGGTCGGCCTGAAAGACGTGTCCAAGCTGCTAGAAGACCTGCCCAACAAAGTGCGCGACGTGCTGGGCATCGTGGTAGATGTGAACCAGCTCACCGCGTCCGGGCTGGACTACCTGGAAATTGTGGTGCCCGCCTATTCCAACCCCATCAGCTACAAGGGCGAGTACAGCTACCGCAGTGGCAGCACCACCCAAACGTTGAAGGGTGCTGCGCTGGATCGATTCCTGCTGCGCAAGCAAGGGCGACACTGGGATGGCGTGCCCGTGCCCTTTGTGGCTGCGGTTGATCTGGATGCCAAAGCGCTGGCCTACTTTCGCAAGCAGGCGCTCAAAAGCCGGCGGCTCTCTACCGACACTCTGGAGGAGCCAGACGCTCAACTGCTCGACAAGCTGCACCTCACGGAGGGCAGTTACCTTAAGCGTGCAGCCGTCTTGCTGTTTCACCCGGATGCTGAGCGCTTTGTGACCGGGGCATATCTCAAGGTGGGGTTCTTTGAGAACAATGTCGATTTGCGTTACCAAGACGAGGTGCATGGCGACCTGTTCACCCAGGTCAATCAGACCATTGAGCTGCTGCACGCCAAATACCTGAAGGCATGGATTACCTACGAAGGCCTGCAGCGCGTCGAGACCTTCCCTGTGCCTGAGATGGCCCTGCGTGAAGCGGTGCTGAACGCCGTGGTGCACAAGGATTACGCCATTGCCACGCCGATTCAGATCAGCGTGTACCCAGACAAGTTGATGATCTGGAACCCCGGCCAGTTGCCGCCCGACTGGACCGTGGACAAGCTGATCGGGAAGCATTCGTCGCAGCCGTTTAACCCAGACGTGGCGAACACGTTCTTCCGTGCCGGAAAGATCGAGTCGTGGGGGCGTGGCATTGAGCGCATTCAATATGCTTGCCAGCAAGCGGGTGTGCCCGCGCCCGAACTGCGTCTGGACCATGGCGGTTTGTGGGTGATTTTTAACTTTCTACCGGCGACGGCTGTCAGCACGCAGGTAGAAACGCTGGTGCAAACGCGGGTAGAAAAACCAATCCAAACGCCAGACCAGATCATCAAGCTGCTGCGCCAACAGCCCGAGTTGACACTGGCAGCCGTGGCGCAGGCGATTGGCAAATCCACCAGCGCAGTAGAGCGGGCAGCGGCCAAGCTGGTGCAGTCTGGTCAAATCCGCCATGTTGGCTCCACCAAAACCGGCCATTGGGAGGTACTGGATGGAAAAGCATGATGCAAGATTTGCTGACTGGCAGGATTCGTTTACTATGATTTTTATAGCTGCTTGCGCAGGTTATACGTGGGCTAGAGGCACTTTTTGTTCATAAAACCCCGTTAAAGCCTGGTTTCAGGCTGACTATTGCAACTTAACCTGATGGAGCTGGCGCTGGCGGGTGGAGCTGTTGCGATCGTCACGCACAATTTGCGTGATGCACGAGGAGGTCAATTGCGCCTTGGTCACTTGCGGGTGCTGACGCCCGCGCAATGTCTGGAGGAATTGAAATGAGCACCCTGACGATTCGTTTGCCCGATGACACCGCCGAGCGGCTGAAGTCGCTGGCGCAAAGCCGTGGCCTTTCCATGAACAAGCTGATCGAGCAGCTCAGCGCCCACGCCCTGTCTGCCTGGGACACTGAAAACCACTTTCGCGCCATGGCTGCCACTGGCGATGTGCGCCAGGCCCTGGGAATTCTGGACCGGCTGGATGCGGCTGATCAATGAGCAACATCGGCAAACCCGAGCGCCAGACGCAGCAGCGCATTATCCAACTGTTTAAAAACGAGCTGGGTTACCAGTACCTGGGCGACTGGGCCGACCGCTCAGGCAACAGCAACATTGAGGACGGCTTGCTGACCGCCTTTTTGCTGGGCAGCGGCCACAGCGCCGCCCAGGCCAGCCGGGTGCTGGAGGCCCTGCACCGCGAAGCTGGCAACGCCAACCGCAGCCTGATGGCCAACAACCAGGCGGTGTACAAACTGCTGCGCTACGGCGTGCCCGTCAAGGTAGCGGTGGGTGAGATGACTGAAACGGTGCCGCTCATCAACTGGCAACACCCCGAGGCCAACCACTTTGCCATTGCCGAAGAAGTCACCTTGCGGGGCGGCCATGAGCGCAGGCCTGACCTGGTGCTGTATGTCAACGGCATTGCCATCGGTGTGCTGGAGCTGAAAAACAGCCGCGTCAGCATCACCGAGGGCATTCGCCAGAGCCTGTCTAACCAGTCAGCCGAGTTCAACGCCTGGTTCTTCAGCACGGTGCAGTTTGTGTTTGCGGGCAACGACACCGAGGGGCTGCAGTACGGCTGCATCGGCACGCCTGAAAAGTTCTTCCTGAAGTGGAAAGAAGACGAGCTGGACAACACCGGCTTCAAGCTCGACAAATACCTGCGCAAAATGTGCAACAAGGCGCGGCTGCTGGAGCTGATGTTTGACTTTGTGCTGTTTGATGGCGGCGTGAAAAAGCTGCCCCGCGTACACCAGTACTTTGGCCTCAAGGCGGCGCAGACCCATGTGCGTGAGGGCCAGGGCGGCATCATCTGGCACACGCAGGGCAGCGGCAAAAGCATGGTGATGGTGCTGCTGGCCAAGTGGATTCTGGCGCACAACCCGAACGCCCGGGTGGCCATCGTCACCGACCGCGACGAGCTGGACAAGCAGATCGTGCGGGTGCTGCGCGAGGCGGGCCTGATCTCGGCCAGCGACGATGACAGCAAAATCCGCGCGGGCAGTGGCCGCGACCTGATGGCCAAGCTGGCCCAGCCCACGCCGCGCCTGCTGTCCACTCTGGTACATAAATTTGGCCGGCGCGATGTGGACGACTTTGACGCCTTCATCAAAGACCTGCAGAGCCAGCCCAGCCAGACCGTGGGCGAGCTGTTTGTGTTTGTGGACGAATGCCACCGCACCCAAAGCGGCAAGCTGCACAAGGTGATGAAGGCCATGATGCCCAACGCGGTGTTTATCGGCTTTACCGGCACGCCCCTGCTGAAAAAAGACAAGCAGACCAGCATGGAGGTGTTTGGCAGCTACATTCACACCTACAAGTTCAGTGAGGCGGTTGAAGACAAGGTGGTGCTGGACCTGGTGTATGAGGCGCGGGATATTGACCAGGCGCTCGGCTCGACTGACAGAATCGACGCCTGGTTTGAGGCCAAAACCAAGGGCTTGAACGACTGGCAGCGCGACGAGCTCAAAACCCAGTGGGGCACGATGCAAAACGTGCTCAGCTCGCGCTCACGCATGGCTCGGGTGGTGGCCGACATTGTGTTTGACTTCAGCTGCAAGCCACGCCTGAGCAGCGAGCGCGGCAACGCGATTCTGGTGGCCTCCAGCATTTATGAGGCCTGCAAGTACTTCACGCTGTTCCAGACCACGCCTTTCAAGGGCAAGTGTGCGGTGGTCACGTCGTACAACCCGCAGGCGCAGGACATCACCAAGGAAGAAACCGGGGCCAACACTGAGACCGACAAGCAGTTTTTGTACAACACCTACACCGCGCTGCTCAAAGACGTGGACGCGCTGCCGGGCAAGGGCAAAACCGAGACTTACGAAGAGCACGCCAAAGCGCTGTTCATCAGGCAGCCCGCCCACATGAAGCTGCTGGTGGTGGTGGACAAACTGCTCACCGGCTTTGACGCGCCGCCCTGCTCGTATTTGTACATCGACAAGTCCATGCAGGACCACGGTCTGTTTCAGGCCATCTGCCGCACCAATCGGCTCGACAGCGACGACAAAGACTTTGGCTACGTGGTGGACTACAAAGACCTGTTCAAAAAACTGGTGAATGAAAAAGGCACCGGCGCATTGCAGGTGTACACCTCGGAGCTGGACCGCAGCCAGGCCGGTGCGGACCCGGACATTTTGCTGCAGGACCGGCTGGAAAAAGGCCGGGAGCGCCTGGACAACGCCACCGAGGCGCTGGCGCTGCTGTGCGAGCCCGTGCTGCCACCGGGCGGCGAGCTGGAGCATATGCACTACTTCTGTGGCAACACTGAAGTACCCACCGACCTGCAAGCGCGCGAGCCGCAGCGCGTGGCGCTGTACAAGGCCACCGTGGCGCTGGTGCGGGCCTACGCCAATCTGGCTGACGACCTGGAGCCTGCTGGCTACAGCGCCACCGATGTCAACCGCATCAAGACGCAGCTTAAAAAGTATCTGGACCTGCGGGAGACGATTCGCAAGGCCAGCGGCGAGAGCCTGGACCTCAAAAGGTACGAGGCCGATATGCGCCACCTGATCGACACCTACATCGAAGCCAGCGAGCCGCGCAAGATTTCGCCGTTTGATGGGCTGGGCCTGTTGGAGCTGATCATCAAGACCGGGATTGGTAACGCGATTGGCAGCTTGCCAGATGGCCTGAAAGCCGACAGGCACGCAGTGGCGGAAACCATTGAAAACAATGTACGCAGCAAGATCACCCGCGAGCACTTGAACGACCCCCATTTTTACGCCCGCATGTCGGCCCTGCTGGCAGAAATCATTCAGTTCCGCAAAGAAAAGGCCGACAAGTACGAAGAGTATTTACAGCGCATTGCTGAGCTGGCGCAGCAGTTGGGCAAGGGTTTTGGGGACGGTGTGCCCGAGCCATTGACCAAAAGCCCGGCACTGCGGGCGTTGTACAGCAACCTGAAACCGCCCACCACAGCACCGGGTGATACCCACCATGCGGCACAAGTGCAGGCAAATTACGTGTTGCCAGGCGACGCCTTGCTGGCGCTGGTGGTGCAGATTGACGCTGCGATAAGAGCTTCACGGCCGGACGGCTGGCGCGGTGTAAAGGCCAAAGAGAACACGATCAAAACCGCACTGCTGCCCCTGCTGGGCAACGATGTGAACGAGGTCGAGCGCATCTTTGCTGTTGTCAAGCAGCAGCACGAATACTGATAGACGCCTGATGGACTCGCACTTTATGCTGGGCAACATCACTGTAGAGGTGACACGCAAGGACATCCAGAACATTCACCTGAGCGTATACCCGCCCGAAGGCAGAGTGCGCATTGCCGCGCCCCTGCGCACACAGATGGATGCGCTGCGCGTGTTCGCTGTCTCAAAACTGGCGTGGATCAAACAGCAGCAAAAAAAACTGCGTGAACAACCGCGCCAGACCGCCCGCGAGCATCTGGACCGGGAAACCCATCACGTGTGGGGCAAACGCTACCTGATGGCCCTGCTGGAGCTACAAGCTGCCCCCAAAGTCACCCTCCAACACACGCGCATGGTGCTGCAGGTGCGCCCCGGTGCCAGCGCACAGACCCGACAGGAGGTGGTGGCCCACTGGTACCGCGCGCAAATCCGTGCTGTATTGCCCGCCTTGCTGGCAACCTGGGCACCGCGTATCGGTGTCAGTGCCGGGCAGGTCTTTGTGCAGAAGATGAAAACCAGATGGGGCAGCTGCAACCCCGGCAGCGGCAATATCCGCCTGAACACCGATTTGGCCAAAAAGCCGCCCCAGTGTCTGGAATACATCGTGGTGCATGAACTGATCCACCTGCTGGAGCGGCACCACAACGAGCGCTTTTTAAGCCTGATGACGCAACACTTGCCAGACTGGCGGCAGCGCAGAGCGCTGCTCAATGGCGCGCCGCTGGGGCATGAGGATTGGGCGTATTGAGAAGGGACAAAGCCCAAGCCAGGCTGTTGATCAGGCGGCCGGTGCGCCCAGTTGCAGGCGCGGGTGCGCGGCGGCAAACTGGGGAATTGCAAACAGGCTGGCACCGACGGCTGCCGTACGTGGAAATTCTGTGACATCCACGCCAAACCGCTCAACACCAATCAGATGGCTGGCCAGCGCCAGATCAGCGATGGTCAAGCTGTCGCCATGGCAGTAGCTTGTATTTGGCGCGAGTTGCGCCTCGTAGGCTGACAAGCCTTCCCGGTACCAGTGCGCAGCCCATGCCCGCCGGGCTGCCTCGCTTGAAGCGAACTGGCTGGTCAGCCGGGCCTGAACCCGTGGCACAGCCAGGGGGTGCGTGTCTGCGGCGTGCAGCAGAAAAAGCGAGCGCACCCTCGCACGGCCTTCGGCATCAGGTGGCAACAGCGCCGGTGTGGGATAGCTTTCCTCCAGCCATTCCAGAATGGCCAGGCTCTGCGTGAGGGGCTGACGCGTGCCGCCTTCGAGTGCGGGTACCGCTCCGGCAGGGTTAAGCGCGCGAAACTCTGGCAGGTGCTGTTCACCCCTGCTCAGGTCATGCGCCCGCTCTTCAAACGCGATGCCTTTCAGCCTGAGCGCGACGCGCACGCGGTAGGTTGCCAGAGACAGCCAGTAGGAATGCAGAATCAGCATGATGTTTGGTTTTTCCGTTGGTGCCCGACTTGCCCGGCATGCTGAAAGACATCAGGATTTGAATCGGGCGAAGCTCTGGGGCCTAAAATGATACGCCCGGCAGTCTTGTACCGAGCCCTTGTGCCGGGCTTGTCCTACAGCTGCGAATATCAAATGCTGACTTACACATTTTTTTTGGCTTGTAGAGTTGGCGTTATGAAATTATTCAACCCGAACCCTGCCTCAATGATCACGCGTGACCGCAGCGGCTCAAGTTGCCTGGCGGGCTGACACCTGACCTGAAAGTCATCACCTGAATGTCAACAAAAAGCCAAACAATGAGGGAGCGTACATGCTGAAGTATCTGGGGATTTATGGCGCGGTATTTTTCACCATGGTGGCCATCGACATGGTGTGGCTGCGACTGATTGCGGTGCAGTGGTACGCAGACGGCATGGGGCCGCTGCTGAGCAACTCACCCAATTTGTGGGCAGCAGCTGCGTTTTATGTGCTGTTCCCCGTGGGACTGCTGATTTTTGCAGTTTTTCCGGCAGAAGATACGTCTGTCCTGAAGGCTGTAACCATGGGCGCACTGTTCGGTTTTTTTGCCTATGCGACTTACGACCTGACGGCGCTGGCTGTCATCAAGGGCTGGCCTGTGGGGCTGACCTTTCTGGACATGGTCTGGGGCACGATTGTCAGTGGTATTTCAGCAGGTGTCGGGAAATTCACGCTGGACTACTTGAACAAATGAACTGGTTCTGGGCTGGCTCTGTATTGGTTCTGTACTTTGCCCAACACGTTAAAAAACCACCCTCGGGTGGTTTTTTAACGTGCTTTGATTGTCTGGGTACTTACAAACCTGCAGCCGCACGCAGAACAGCGGCTTTATCGGTACGCTCCCAGGTGAACTCTGGCTCGTCACGGCCAAAGTGACCGTATGCTGCCGTTTTTTCATAAATCGGGCGCAGCAAATCGAGCATCTGGATAATGCCTTTGGGGCGCAGGTCAAAGTGTTCCTGCACCAGTGCTGACAGTTTCTCGTCGCTTATAACGCCGGTGCCTTCGGTGTACACCGTCACGTTCATCGGCTTGGCCACGCCAATCGCATACGCCACCTGAATCTGGCATTGCCGCGCCAGGCCGGCGGCCACAATGTTTTTGGCCACGTAGCGTGCGGCATACGCGGCTGAACGGTCCACCTTGCTCGGGTCTTTGCCGCTGAAGGCACCGCCGCCGTGCGGGCAGGCTCCACCGTAGGTATCGACAATTATTTTTCGCCCGGTCAGGCCGCAATCGCCTTGTGGCCCGCCAATGACAAAACGGCCGGTCGGGTTGATCAGATACTTCGTGCTTTCGGTCAGCATGTGCCGGGGCAGCACCGGCTTGATGATCTCTTCAATGATGGCTTCAATAAACGAAGCCTTCATTTTTTTGGGCGTCTCGCTCTGGTCAGGGCTGTGCTGGGTCGATAGCACCACGGTGTCAATGCTGTGCGGTTTGCCATCGACATAGCGCATGGTGACCTGGCTTTTGGCGTCCGGGCGCAAAAACGGCAGGCGGCCGTCTTTACGCAGCTGGGCCTGGCGCTCAACCAGCCGGTGCGCGTAATAAATCGGGGCCGGCATCAGCTCGGGTGTTTCGTCGCAGGCGTAGCCAAACATCAGGCCCTGGTCGCCTGCCCCTAGGTTCAGGTGATCATCGGAGGCCATGTCCACGCCCTGGGCGATGTCATTGCTCTGCTTGTCGTAGCAGACCATGACCGCGCAGCCTTTGTAGTCAATACCGTAGTCGGTGTTGTCGTAGCCAATGCGCTTGATGGTGTCACGCGCCACTTGGATGTAGTCAACATGCGCGTTGGTGGTGATCTCGCCAGCTAGAACCACCAGGCCGGTGTTGGTCAGCGTTTCAGCGGCCACGCGTGACAGCGGGTCTTGTTTGAAGATGGCGTCAAGAATAGCGTCAGAGATCTGATCGGCTACCTTGTCAGGGTGGCCTTCAGAGACGGATTCGGAAGTAAAGAGAAAATCGTTGGCCATTGCGTACACTCCATTGGGTTGATTGGCGCGTTGCCAGCCTGGAGTGCCTCGGCGAACGCTTTAGCAGTTTGGTTTAATGTCGCCCTGCAAGTTGTTCAATAACTCAGCGACAGACCGCATTATAGGACGCTCTGTTTTTGACCCGAGCGCCACTTCAATACCCTTTCAATGCGTTTTTACCTCCCCGTTTTTGACACTTTTTACCTCGTGATGCGCTGGCTGTTCCGCTTCTTTTCAATCTGGCCGCTGGCTGCGCTGCATGCACTGGGCGGCCTGCTGGGCTGGCTGGTCTGGGCACTCAGCCCAGGGTATCGCCGGCAGTTTCGTGCCAATGTAGCGCAGGCGGGGGTGACTTTTGAAGTGGCCAGGCCAGCCATTGCCGAGGCCGGACGCTTTGTCGCTGAGCTACCCAAGCTGTGGCTGCGGCCTCCAGGCCAGACGTGCCTGACTGGTGTCGCGCTGGAAGGCGGGGCGCATGCCGAGCGTGCGTTTGGCGCAGGCAAAGGTGTGATTTTTTTTGGGCCGCACTGCGGCAGTTTTGAACTGGGTCCGCAAGCACTTGCCGAGCTGTATGGCCCCCGGTTTGGCCCCATCACGGCCATTTACCGCCCAGCCCGCAAACCGTGGCTCGCCGCGCTTGAGCGCCTGGCCAGAAACACGCCCCAGCTGACTGTCGTGCCTGCCAGTCTGCGTGGTATTCGCCTGATGCACAAAGCCCTCAAAGCCAACCAGGCCGTGGCTTTGCTGACGGATCAGGTTCCCCCCGAAGGTCTGGGTGTGTGGGCTCCGTTCTTTGGCAAACCCGCCTACACCATGACGCTGGCGGCGCGTCTGGCCTTGCAAAGCGGCGCGGTGCTGCTGCCTGTGAGCTGTGAGCGTTTGCCGCACGGCAGCGGTTATGCCCTCAAAATCTGGCCACCCGTTGACGTTTTGAAAACCGACGTTCAGGCCGCCGTCGCCCTGATAAACAAGGCCATTGAAATGATTGTTCTCAGCCAGCCAGGCCAATATTTATGGGGCTACGCGCGCTACAAAACGCCGCGCCGTGAAGCACCGGACCGCGCCGCTAGCAGGGATGCCTCTTGAAGGCGCTGCGCCGACTGGCAAGTGCGTGGGCGACGCGCGGTGGTATCGCCTTCATGGAGGTTCTGGCCTTTTTCCCGCTTGTCTTGACACGGGCGCTGGGCGTTTTGCTGGGCTGGGTACTGTATGCGCTGGTGGTGCCCCGACGCCAGGTGGTGCAGGCCAACTTTGCGCTGTGCTTTCCCGACTGGAGCGTTGCCGAGCGGCGTTTGAAAACCCGTCAGGTGTTTGTGTATTTCGCCCAGGCCTGGCTGGACCGGGCCTGGCTGTGGGGCGCGCCTGAACAGTGGGTGGCGCGGCGCGTCTCACTCAGCGGCGCACTCCATGAACTGGAAGGCACGACGCCCACTGTGTTCTTTTTACCGCACTTTGTGGGGCTGGACGCTGCCTGGGCGGGTGTGGCGCTGCGGACGCGTCGGCTGTCCACCACCATCTACACCGACCAGTCCAACAAACGCGTGGACCAATGGATATTGCAAGGCCGCCAGCGCTTTGGCAAGTTGCGCCTGTTTGGCCGGGTTGAAGGCGTCAAGCCCATCATCAGTGCGCTGCGTGCAGGCCAGCCCCTGTACCTGTTGCCTGACATGGACTTTGGGCCAGATGACTCGGTGTTTGTGCCGTTTTACGGGGTGCCGACGGCCACAGTGACGTCCTTGTCACGTTTTGCCCGGCTCGGGCGCGCCAAGGTCGTGCCGCTGTTGCCCCGCCTGACCCCAGGCGGTTATGAGGTGCAAGTACTACCTGCCTGGCAGAACTTTCCCACAGACGATGCGGTGGCGGATACTGCCCTGATGAACCAGCGCCTGCAGGATTACATCGCCACCATGCCGACGCAATACTACTGGGTTCACAAGCGGTTCAAGACCCGGCCTGAAGGTGATCTGCCGGTTTATCAGTGACTGCCAGACTCAGGAAAACAGAAAATGAATGACTTGCTTCGTACTGTTACAAGCTACTGCGCCAAAAACTGCTGTAAATACGAAGCTACCAGCGCAGGCTGCTCGTGCACGATCCAGTGGGTGGCATCCTCAACGCGGTGCAGCTGCAGGTCAGCAACGTACTCATCCAGGCCATCGAGCAGCGCCGGGGGCAAAGCCTTGTCTTTCATGCCCCAGATCACCAGCGTGGGCACATGCACATCCAGCAGCGCGCGCGGGATGGTCACTGCAGCAGCTGCCGGGTCATGTGGCCGGGGCGGCCTCAAGGGCGATGCCCGGTAGTAATTCAGCGGGCCTGTCAAGCCGTGCTGCCAGACATCGCGGTACTGCGCCTTGACGGCATCGGTCAGCCAGGCATGGTCGCTGTCGCCCGCAGCAAAATCTGTAAAAAACGCCCACAGCCTGAGAAAGTCGTCAGCGGCCAGCAGTTCCTCGGCATCAGGGCGGATCAGGAAATTCATGTAAGCGCTGGCCGCTTGCTGGGCGGGCGAGTACTGCAGCTCGCGCAAAAATGTGCCGGGGTGCGGCGAGTTGATGATGGCGAGTTTTTGAATCAACTCAGGCTGGCTGGCAGCGAGGTTCCAGGCCAGGGCACCGCCCCAGTCGTGGGCGACCAGACACACCAGCGGTGCGCCCTGCGCTTCGATCAGCGCTGCAATGTCCTGCACCAGGTGCCTGGGCCGGTAGGCGGCTGTGTCAAGGGGCGCGCTGGAGCACTCAAACCCGCGCAGGTTCGGCGCGATGCAGTGGTAACCGCCATTTTCCGGCTGGGAAAAATGCGCCAGCATGTCGTCCCAGACAAAAGCCGCTTCGGGGAAGCCGTGCAAAAACACCAGCACGGGCCGACCTTTTTCACCGGCTGACCGGCATGACAAAGTGATGCCGTGCGGCAAGGAGTGCAGACTGGTTTGGATCATGGTGCTCTTATTTTTATAGCTGCTAGCGCATGTATTGCATAGGCTAGAGCCCTTTTTTCTATAAATCAGTCGGTGGGGCCACGTTGTCTGTGCCAGATTCTGTGGTTGGGCCCATGCTGGCGGAAATGTCCGTCTCGGGTTTAGGTTTTTTAACCGGTTTTTCCAGCGGGTGCGCCCAGTCCCACAGGTGCTGGGCCACTTCTTCAACGCCTTGACGTTTCAGGGCTGAAAACAGTTTGACATCACCGCCGCCCGCCTGCAGCCGCACAATCGACAGCGCTTTGGCAGCTTCAGTCTTGTTGAGCTTGTCGGATTTGGTCAGCAGCACCAAGAACTTCAGGCCATCGACCACGCGGGGCCGAATCACGTCGAGCAAAATTTCGTCGAGTTCTGTCAGGCCCAGGCGCGGGTCGCACAGCAGCACCACGGCCTGCAGGTTGTCGCGGGTTTGCAGATAGTTGCCCATCACCTGCTGCCAGCGGTATTTGGCTTCTTTGGGCACTGCTGCGTAGCCGTAACCGGGCAAATCGGCCAGCACGGCATCGGTCACGCCCTGCTTGCCCAGGGTAAATAAATTGATGCTCTGGGTTCTGCCCGGCGTTTTTGAGGCATAGGCCAGCCGGTGCTGCTGCGTCAGGGTGTTGATGCAGGTGGACTTGCCCGCGTTGGAGCGGCCTACAAAAGCGATTTCAGGTACATCCAGCCGCGGCAGGTGTTTGAGTTCAGGGGCGGTGGTCAAAAATTTGGCCGTGTGCAGCCAGCCCATGGCGATTTTGGGATTGGCTTTGGTCGCAGGGCTCGTGGCAGCGACAGCGGTTTCAGGGGTAGCAGGTGTTGTCATGGTATGTTGTGCAGGTGTGGCAATACCCGAGTAGCTGGGTGTGCTCTGAGACCATTGTAAAATCCGGCCACAGTGTTTCGGCACGCAACCCATTACATCACCCGATATGAAGCTGCTTGTTACTTCCCTCCTGAGTACCGTTTTTGCACTTGTCGCTGCTACAGCGTTTGCGGCTGAACCGACGCCCACTGCGCCCAAGGCAGCGCCTGACCTTGTCAAGGGGCAAGCCAGCTTTGCAGTGTGCTCTGCATGCCATGGTGTGGATGGAAACTCGGGCACACCCGCTTATCCCAAACTGGCCCAGCAGCACCCGGAATACCTGGTCAAGCAATTGCAGGAATACAAGTCTGGCAAGCGCGCCAACGCCATCATGGTTGGTTTTGCGAGCGCCTTGTCTGAAGAGGACATGAAAAACATCGCTTTCTGGGTCACCACCAACCAGGCCAAACCTGGTGCGGCGACCGACAAGGAACTGGTGACACTGGGCGAGCGTATTTACCGTGGCGGTGTCCAGGACCGCCAGATCGCTGCCTGCGCAGGTTGCCACAGCCCGAACGGTGCCGGTATTCCAGCGCAGTACCCCCGGCTTGCCGGACAGCATGCTGAGTACGTCGCTGCCCAGCTGACGTACTTCCGGGACGGCATTCGCAAGAACAACCTGCAAATGACGCAGAATGCGTCCAAACTCAACGACCGCGAGATCAAAGCGCTGGCTGACTACGTCGCCGGACTCCGTTAAGAGACATCTGGAGCGTTCTGCTTGCCGATTTGAAGCACAGGGATTGAACCCTTTCGCCTCAAACAGGTCACATCAAGCGAGCCTTTGCAAAAAGGCTCGCTTTTTTTATGCGTGCGGATTCAATCCATGTAAGAGTTGCCTGCGTACCCAGACTAAGCTTCAAGCTATCCAAAAGGACACCCATGCTGATCAAAACCAACGCCAACGGCTTTAACCACGCCATCCCCAGCGAAATAACGACTGCCAGTGCCTACCAGAGCCGGCGCGACCTGATGCGGCTGATGGCCACTGGCGCGGCAGGCGCGGCACTCGCTTCCTGGGCGGGCCGCGAGGCGATGGCGCAAACCGTGGCCAAACCTGGCAAGCTGGCAGCACTGGCAGGCGGGAAATCTGCTGTAGCGGGTGCCATGACGATGGAGAAAGTCACCGATTACAAGGACGTGACGACCTACAACAACTTTTATGAGTTCGGCACCGACAAGGCCGACCCGGCCAAAAATGCCCACACGCTGGTGACCAAGCCGTGGAGCGTAGCGGTTGAAGGCCTGGTCAAGCAGCCCAAAACCTACACACTTGAAGACCTGGTCAAACTGGCACCGCAGGAAGAGCGTATTTACCGCCTGCGCTGCGTCGAAGGCTGGTCGATGGTGATCCCGTGGGTCGGTTATTCGCTGTCCGAGCTGATCAAAAAAGTCGAGCCACTGGGCAACGCCAAATATGTGGAGTTCATCACCCAGGCGGACCCCAAAACCATGCCATTCGTGGGCTCCCGCGTGCTGGAATGGCCCTATGTTGAGGCACTGCGCATGGACGAAGCCATGCACCCGCTGGCACTGCTGGCTTTTGGCATGTATGGCGAGGTGCTGCCCAACCAGTCGGGTGCGCCCGTGCGTATGGTGTTGCCCTGGAAGTACGGTTTTAAGAGCGGCAAGAGCATCGTCAAAATCCGCTTTACCGACAAAGAGCCCCGAACTGCGTGGAACAAAGCCGCCGCCAGTGAGTACGGTTTTTATTCCAATGTGAACCCTGAAGTTGATCACCCACGCTGGAGCCAGGCCACTGAGCGGCGTATCGGTGAGGACGGCTTGTTTGCCAAAAAGCGTAAAACGCTGATGTTTAACGGCTACGAGCAGCAGGTCGGGCAGCTTTACGCTGGCATGGATCTGAAGAAATACTTCTAGGCCGGTTTGATGATCTCGCGTCAAAAAGCCTTGCTGCACCCTGCAGCCAAGCCCGTCCTGTTCTTCATTTGCATGCTGCCGTTCGCGTGGCTGGTGTTTCGTGCCTTTACGAACCAGCTGGGGGCGAACCCGGCTGAAGCATTGATACGGGCTACAGGGGACTGGACGCTGCGGTTTTTATGCATCGTGCTGGCTGTGACGCCCTTGCGGGTCATCAGCCACACCCCCACGCTCGCCCGCTTCAGGCGCATGCTGGGGCTGTTTGTCTATTTTTACGTGGGCATTCACCTGCTGAGTTACAGCTGGTTTGACATGGGTTTTGATGTGCCTGACATCGTCAAGGACATCATCAAGCGGCCATTTATTCTGGTTGGGTTTTCTGCTTTTGTGCTGCTCACGCCTCTGGCAGCCACATCGTTCAACGCCGCCATCAAGGGCCTGGGTGCCAAACGCTGGCAGATGCTGCACAAGCTCGTGTACGTAATCGCCGGCCTGGGCCTGCTGCACTTTTTCTGGATGCGCGCCGGCAAAAACAATTTTGCAGAGGTGTTCGTCTATGCCGCTATTGTGGCCGTGCTGCTGGGCTGGCGTGTGCAGCAGTTTTTAAAGAAAAAGAAGCTCAAGCCCATACAAAACATACGCCAGCCGCTATCTAATTGATAGTAATTCACTGACCAGCCTGGGCTGGAACCAGATGATCCAGACGCAACTGGTCCTGCACGGTTTCACGGCTTCTGATCAGGTGGACGGTGCTACCGTCCACCAGCACCTCTGCCGCCCGGCCCCGGGTGTTGTAGTTGCTGGACATGCTCATGCAGTAAGCACCCGCTGACAGCACCGCGACATGCTCGCCCGCCACCACACTGAGTGCGCGGTCACGGCCAATCCAGTCACCGCTTTCACAAACCGGGCCGACCACGTCGTAAACGGCTGTCGGGCGATCACTGGGTTCCACTGGGACGATCATGTGATAGGCCTGGTACAGCGATGGGCGCGGCAGGTCATTCATGGCCGCGTCGATGATGCAGAAGTTTTTTTCCTCGCCGGGTTTGATGTAGAGCACCTCAGCCACACACACCCCGGCATTGCCCACCAGTGAGCGTCCGGGCTCGACCATGATTTTTTTGTTGCCGTGGCCACGCGCGTCGATTTTGGCCAGCAACTGGTGCCACAGCGCATCCGCCTGTGGCGGGGTGTCGCCCTGGTAGCTGATGCCCAGCCCGCCGCCAAAATCGATGTGCTGCAGCGGGATGCCTTCAGCCTCTACGGCATCGACCAGATCAAGCACCCTGTCCATCGCGTCCAGGTAAGGCGTGCAATCAGTGATCTGGGAGCCGATGTGGCAATCAATGCCGATCACTTTGAGGCTTTTGAGTGATGCTGCATGCTGATAGATCCGCACGACATCCTTGTGCGCGATGCCAAACTTGTTGGCTGTGAGGCCGGTTGAAATGTAGGGATGAGTTTTCGCATCGACATTGGGATTGACCCGAATGCTCACGGGCGCGGTCAAGCCCAGCTCCGAGGCGACGCGCGACAAGACATCCAGTTCGGCTTCGCTTTCCACGTTAAAGCAGCCAATGCCCGCATGCAGGGCGTGGCGCATTTCTGCGGGTGTTTTACCCACGCCAGAAAAAACGACTTTTTTAGCGTCACCCCCTACAGCCAGGACCCGGTCCAGCTCGCCGCTGGAGACAATATCAAAGCCGCAACCCGCGTTGGCGAACACCTGCAACACGCCGAGCGCAGGGTTGGCCTTCATGCCGTAGCAAATTTGCGATTCACGACCTGCAAAGCCCCGCTGGTAAGCGGCCACTGCATGGAGCATGGCCGCTTTGGAATACACAAACAGGGGGGTTCCGTAAGTACGGGCCAAGTCGCTGAGGGCCACATCCTCGACGTGAAGCGCTGCCTCGCGGTAAGCTACAAACGGCTGGCCAGGAAGAGTGTGTGGTGTGGTCACGGTGGTCGGGGCGGTCAAACTGGAGGAGGGCATGGAAAAACGGTCTGTCATCGTTGGGCTGGCAGCCTTCAGGGTGCCATTGGGGCTGACGCGGCTGCGGCTGCGGGAACAGGTACTGACTTGACGCCTGCTGCGGCTTTAACCGCAGGCGGGGGCACTGCAATAAACAGCGGGCCTTTTTGGCCGCACCCGGCAAGGCCCGTCAGCCCCAGCAAGGTGACCGGCAACAGCACGGCAAGCCCATGCCGCAAAAAGACAGGGGGCAGGCGACCTAAAATTGGACACGCCCAGAGCGTACGGGCTACCTTGAACAAAAAAACCATGAGCAGATTGTAATGACCGACCTTGAATATCTGGACCACGCAGAAAACACCCTGAGCGCTGTGGAGCTGGCTTGCGACCGCATCAACGACGCCACTGATGCCGACATCGACAACCAGCGCACGGGCGGCATGATCACGCTGACATTTGCCAACCACAGCCAGATCATCATTAATCTGCAAAAGCCGTTGCAGGAAATCTGGATGGCCGCCAAATCCGGTGGCTTTCATTACAAGTTCAATGGCCAGCAATGGCAGGACACCAAAAGCGCCAGCGAGTTTTTCGGTGACCTTTCGCGCTACGCCAGCGAACAGTCCCGGCAGACGCTGGCATTTGGCCCGCCTGGCTCAAACGCACCGTCTTAATTTTTAAACAAATCCAGGATTCGTTTTTTCTCGTCGGCAGGTGGCAGTACTGCAATCGGCGCGGTACGTGCGTCAGGCTCGGTGGTGCTGGATGGCGGTGACGGGCTGGCCCTGGCCGCTGCATCCTGCATGCCCACGCTGCTCACGCCCGCGCCCTTGGCGTACTCGTCGTAATACCACTCGCCACCCACGTTGACAACACCGCTGGGCACCGGCGGCTCGCTGACCGGAACACCTTTGAGTGCGTAGCCCATGAAGTCAATCCAGATGGGCAGACTCAAGCCGCCGCCAGTTTCCCGGTCACCAAGTTTCTTGGGGGTGTCATAACCCATCCAGACGGCGGCAGTCAAGGTGGGTTGAAAGCCGACAAACCAGGTATCAATGGAGTCATTGGTGGTGCCGGTTTTTCCGTACAGGTCAGGCCGCTTCAACGTGGCCTGGGCTTTGGCAGCAGTGCCTGAGCGCGCCACTTCCTGCAGCAGACTGGACATGACGAACGCATTGCGGGCATCAATGGCGCGGGTGGACTCTGCAAGTACAGGCGCTTTTGCATCGACCAGGACTTTGCCTTTCTGGTCGGTGATCTTGGTAATCAGGTACGGGGTAATGCGGTAGCCGCCATTGGCAAAGACGGAATACGCTGTGGCCATCTGCATCGGTGTGACCGACCCTGCGCCCAGTGCCATGGTGAGGTAGGCGGGATGCTTGTCCGCCTCAAAACCAAAGTGGGTGATCCACTCCTGGCCGTAAGACGCCCCAATCGCCTGAAGAATGCGGATAGACACCATGTTTTTCGATTTCTTCAGCGCTGTTCTCAGGCTCATGGGGCCATCAAAAGTGCCGTCGTAGTTTTTCGGCTCCCAAGGCTGGCCACCCGTCACGCCTGCATCAAAAAACAGAGGTGCGTCATTGATCACAGTCGCTGGCGTAAACCCTTTCTCCAGGGCTGCAGAGTAAATAAACGGCTTGAAACTAGAGCCGGGCTGACGCCAGGCCTGCGTCACATGGTTGAACTTGTTCTTTTCAAAATCAAAGCCACCCACCAGTGCCCGGATGGCACCGTCACGCGGGTCCAGCGCTATAAATGCGCCTTCGACTTCAGGCAGCTGGGTGATTTCCCAGCTGCCCTTGGCTGTTTTGGCCACGCGGATCATGGCACCCCGCCGGATTCTGATATTGGGAGCAGCCTTGTCTGAAAGACCGGACTGGGCAGGCTTGAGGCCTTCGCCCGTGATCTCTACGCTCTCGCCGTTTTGCCGCATGGCTGTGATTCGCTTGGGCGTGGCGTCAAGTACCACAGCAGACATGATGTCGCCATTGTCCGGGTTGTCTGCAAGCGCATCATCAATGGCGTCCTCAGCGTCCTGTGGGTTGCCAGGCAGGTCCACAAATTTTTCAGGTCCCCGGTAAATCTGACGCCGCTCGTAATCCATGATGCCTTTGCGCAGTGCCTTGTAAGCCACAGCCTGGTCGGCTGCACGCAAAGTCGTATAGACATTCAGGCCACGCGTGTAGGTCTGCTCGCCATACTGGTTGAACACCAGCTGGCGTACGCTTTCTGCGATGTACTCTGCATGCACACGGCCTGCGTCTGGTCCGGTTTTGACGTTCAACTCTTCTGCCTTGGCTGCCGTGGCTTGCGCGGCGGTAATGAATCCGTTTTCCTGCATGCGCTCAATGATGTACTGCTGACGGGTGCGGGCACGCTTGGGGTTTGCAATCGGGTTGTAAGCCGAGGGCGCTTTGGGCAGCCCGGCCAGCATGGCCGCCTCGGCAATGGTGACATCCTTGAGCGGCTTGCCAAAGTAGGTTTCAGATGCTGCAGCGAAACCATACGCCCGGTTACCCAGAAAAATCTGGTTCATGTAAATCTCGAGAATCTGGTCCTTGCTCAAGAGGTGTTCAAGTTTGAACGTCAGCAGGATTTCATAGATTTTGCGGGTATAGCTTTTTTCAGTTGACAGATACACATTGCGCGCGACCTGCATGGTGATGGTTGACGCGCCCTGGCTTTTGGCCTTTCCCACGTTGGCCAGACCTGCCCGGACGATGCCCAGATAGTCCACACCGCCATGTGAGAAAAAGCGTGCATCCTCAATGGCCAGCACGGCATCTTTCATGACTTGAGGAATCTCCTTGATGGGCGTGAGGCTGCGCCGCTCTTCGCCAAACTCGCCAATCACCACGCCGTCAGCCGAGTAAACCCGCATCGGCAGCTTGGGGCGGTAATCCGACAGACCCGATATGTCGGGCAGGTTGGGGTAGGCCACCGCCAGCGCCACTGCAATGACCATCAAAACGCTCAATGCACCCGCTACCGCCAGACCAGCACCCCACAGCAGGAGCCTGATGGTCCAGTCAAGCCAGGCAGGCAGGCCCGGTTTGACATTTGGGGAAGCAGATGGTGAAGACGGTGGTGAGGAGTTTGGCGGCATGGTGGCAATCGTAAAGGCGCAGGGTTATTATAAAAATCCTGGACCTGCGAGTCCCGGCTTGGCGAATTGACGCTGAACAGGAATGAAAAAACTTCATCTGGCGTGCATCCCGTTTTCTTGCATTCCCGTTGCGAAAACGCAGCGGTACTTTTGCAGCATGCACTCAATAGAGGGTAAAAAGCGTCTGCTTTTGGCAACGATGATAGTGTGAAAAAGAGAAAAAATCCTTACTGTACAAAGGGCTTGCTGATAGTATTCAAGTGATTTCTCAAGGAGCATGTGTATCACTTTGGCAGCACTTGAGCTGTCAGACAGGCGTGGGCTGCGAGGCACATTTTTGTAACTATCAGCACAGCCATTGAGCAGAAAAATAACGCAGCAGGCCGCACGGGTCTGACTGACCACACACCGCACAAAGCTGTGCAGAGGGTTCTTGAATATGCAGCGCTACACATTAACCATGATCTGGGGACTGTCTTGATCTCTTTGGGGTCTTTATTTAACCGCAGCGAGCCACCTCTGCTGGGCCTTGACATCAGCTCGTCCAGCGTCAAGCTGGTCGAGTTAAGCCGCGACAAGGCCGGCAACCTGGTGCTTGACCGCTGTGCTATCGAGCCACTTGAACGTGGCTGGATCACCGATGGCAATGTCGAAAAATTCGATGAAGTTGCTGAAGCGGTACGCCGTCTGGTCAAAAAGAGTGGTACCCGTACCAGAAATGTCGCCATGGCCTTGCCTGCATCTGCAGTGATCACCAAAAAAATCATCCTGCCCGGCGGCCTGAGCGAGTCAGAGCTGGAAGTACAGGTAGAGTCAGAGGCCAACCAGTACATTCCGTTTTCGCTCGATGAGGTCAGCCTGGATTTTTGTGTGGTGGGGCCCAGCGCCACCTCTGCAGGTGATGTGGAAGTATTGATTGCCGCTTCCCGCAAGGAAAAAGTGCAGGATCGCCAGGGTCTGGCAGAAGCCGCTGGCCTCAAACCTGTGGTGGTGGATGTCGAGTCTTATGCATCGCGCCTGGCGGCTGCCCGCCTGATCGAAAATTTGCCCAACAAAGGCGTCGATACCCTGGTGGCGCTGTTTGAAGTGGGCGCGCTGACCACCAGCATGCAGGTCATTCGCAATGATGAGGTCCTCTACGAGCGTGACCAGGCGTTTGGCGGTGCCCAACTCACGCAATTGATCGTGCGTCAGTACGGGTTTTCACCTGAAGAGGCGGAAAGCAAAAAACGCAGTGGGGACTTGCCTGATGATTATGAGTCGGGCGTTTTAAAGACGTTTGTCGAGAGCATGGCGCAGGAAATCGGGCGTGCGCTTCAGTTTTTCTTCACCAGCACGCCGCACAACAAAGTCGATTACGTGATGATGGCGGGCGGCTCTTCAGCACTTCCCGGACTGGCCGAGTCCGTGACACAGCAAACGTCGTTTGCCTGCCTGCTGGCCGATCCCTTCGATGGCATGACGATAGGCAGCAACGTACGTGAAAACAAAATGCGGCGTGAAGCTGCGTCGTATCTGACATCCTGCGGCCTGGCTTTGAGGAGGTTTCTGCAGTGATTCTGGTCAATTTGCTCCCCCACCGCGAGGCAGCCCGCAAGCGTAAACGCGAACTCTTTTTTGTCACATTGGGCATTGCTGCTGTTGTTGGCGGGCTGATTTGTGGCGGCGTGTACTCCTGGTATCAGGCGCAGATTGCAGGGCAACAGGCCAAAAATGCAACCTTGAAAAATGAAATCACCCGGCTGGATGGGCAGATCAAGGACATCACAGGCTTGCAGCAGGAAATTACCGCGCTGCGTGCCAGGCAAGCTGCAGTCGAAGACCTTCAGGGCAACCGTAACTTGCCGGTTTACCTGCTCGACGAGTTGGTCAAGCAGTTGCCCGACGGGGTTTACATCACCAGCATGAAGCAAGAAAACCAGGTGGTGCAGTTAGGCGGTGTGGCCCAGTCCAATGAGCGGGTGTCTGAACTGCTGCGCAACCTGGGCAACAACAGCCCATGGCTGACCAAGCCCGAGTTGATTGAAATCACTGCGGGCAACATTGCACTGACACCACGTGACCAGCGGCGCGTTTCCAACTTCACGATGCGTGTCACGCTCGTGCGTGCCAGTGACCAGCCCAAGGCCCCGGCATCAGCCGCTTCAGGGCTGCCTGCTGTGGTCAAGCCCACGCAAGCGTCTTCTGCAGCAGCGAAGAGTTGAATCAGAGTTGACCATGGCAAAAATTCCCAAGTTCAATATAGACGCTGCAGCACTGCAGGACAAATTCAAGGCGCAATTCACCGGTCTCAATCCAAACGATCCGCCGTCCTGGCCAGCCATCCCCCGGTTTCTCCTGTGTGTCGGCGTGACGGTGCTGGTTGTGGCGGGGCTCTGGTTTTTATGGCTCAACACATCCGATGAAGAATTGACAGCGGAGCGGGGCAAAGAAGTTCAGCTGCGCGAGGACTATCAAAAAAAGCTGGTTCAGGCTGCCAACCTCGATGCCCTGAAAAAACAGCGCGAACAGGTCCAGCAATATGTGACGCAACTGGAAAAGCAGCTGCCCAGCAAATCCGAGATGGACGCGTTGTTGTCAGACATCAACCAGGCCGGTCTGGGCCGCAGCTTGCAGTTTGAACTGTTCAGGCCAGGACAGGTCAGCGTGAAAGACTATTACGCCGAACTGCCCATTGCTGTCCGTGTGACAGGCCGATACCACGACATTGGCTCGTTCGCCGCCGATATTGCCAACCTTTCACGAATTGTGACTTTGAACAACCTGACGTTATCGCCTGGCAAAGACGGCATGCTGACGATGGACACCACAGCCAAGACTTTCCGTTACCTTGATGCGGACGAAGTGGCCTTGCAGCGCAAAACAGCTGGTCCGGCGAAAGGCGACAAGAAATGACGCTTCTCAAACAGGGTGTATTGATTTCGGTCGTTTCATGTCTGCTAGGGTTGGCCGGATGCGGCTCTTCCGATCAGGATGACCTGCAGCGCTGGATGGCAGAGCAGCGCAATGCGACCAAGCCACGTGTGGTGCGACTGCCGGAACCGACAAAATTCAAGCCGCAGCCTTACACACAGGACGGCGCTGTTGAGCCTTTCAATGTGCAAAAACTGACGCAGGCCCTGAAGCGGGAATCAAACCAGTCAACATCCAACGCCGCACTGATTGCCACCGAGCTTGCCCGGCGCAAAGAACCGCTGGAGTCGTCGCCGCTTGACACCGTTGTCATGGTGGGAACCTTGATCAAAGCAGGCCAGCCTGTGGCCCTGGTTCGGGTTGACAGGCTGCTCTACCAGGTTCGGGTGGGCAATTATCTGGGCCAGAATTACGGCCGCATTACCAAGGTTTCAGAGACAGAATTGAGTTTGCGCGAGATCGTACAAGACGCTGCAGGCGAATGGATAGAGCGAACGGCGACACTACAGCTTCAAGAGGGATCAAAATGAACAAGCAGACAGGTGCGTTAAAAGCAGGTGCAGTGCATCGTATTTGGCATGGTTTGCTCGGCAGTACCTGCATGGCTATTGCGGTGCTCACGGCCTCGGCATCGTTGTCCGTACATGCGCAGGCGCAGGCACCCAGTGTCAACACCATTCAGGCTGTGACGGCCTCCATTCAAGGAGGCTCTGAAATTATCCGGATTGATCTGGCCGAGCCATTGAAAGTGATTCCAACCGGCTTTACCATCCAGGCTCCTGCCCGGATTGCGCTTGATTTTCCAGGCATCGGCAACACCGTGGGCCGCTCGGCGCTGGAGCTGAATCTGGGCAATCTCCGCTCGGCCAATGTGATTCAGGCCGGTGAGCGTACCCGGGTGGTTTTAAACCTGAAAACGTCAACGGCTTACAAGGCTGAAATACAGGGCAAGTCGCTTTTTATCACGCTTGATCCGGTCGCCGGTGCCGCACCTGTTGCCGCTAGCGTGCCTGCATTTTCCGAAAGCCGCAACCGCGACATCCTGCCTCTCAAAGACCTTGACTTCCGCCGGGGCGTTGACAATGCGGGCCGCATTGTGGTCGATCTGGCCAATAACCAGGTAGGTGTGGACATTCGCCAGCAGGGGCAAACGCTCGTCGTGGAGTTTTTGAAGACCGCCCTGCCTGAAGGGCTGCGCCGCCGGCTGGATGTGTCTGACTTTGGTACTCCGGTGCAAAGCGTTACAACAACCCAGATAGGTGACAGGGTCCGGATGGTCATTGAGCCAAAAGGCCAATGGGAGCACAGTGCTTACCAGAGTGACAGCCAGTTTGTCGTGGAAGTGCGGCAGCAGAAAGTTGATGCTGGCAAGTTGACCCAGGGTCAGGGTTTTAACGGTGAGAAGCTGTCGCTCAATTTCCAGAACATTGAAATCCGTTCCCTGCTGCAGGTGATTGCAGACTTCACAAACTTCAACGTTGTGACTTCGGACACTGTCACCGGCGCAGTGACGCTCAGGCTCAAGGATGTTCCGTGGGATCAGGCGCTGGACATTATTTTGCAGGCCAAGGGTTTGGGCATGCGCAAGAACGGCAACGTGCTGCTGATCGCACCCAAGGATGAGCTGGCAGCCAAAGAAAAGCAGGAGCTGGAGTCCAAAGCAGCACTGCAGGGGCTTGAGCCCTTGAAAAGCCAGGCGTTTCAGCTTAATTACGCAAAGGCGGCAGAAATTGCTGCACAACTGCTGGGCGGCGGCGGCGGCTCGGGTCCGAACGCTAGCCGGACCTTAAGCACTCGCGGAAGCCTGATTGCCGAGCCACGCACCAACCAGCTGTTCGTGAACGATATCGCTTCCAAGCTGGAGCAGGTGCAGCAGCTCATCGCCAAGCTGGATATTCCTGTGCGACAAGTCCTGATTGAAGCGCGCATTGTTGAGGCTTCAGACACTTTCGGTCGATCGCTTGGGGTTCGCCTGGGCGGCAGTGACTTGCGCGGCCTCAGGGGCGGCGATGCAGGTTACGGTGTTGGCGGGGCTAACCGTGTCGCATTAGGCGGCACTTATAACGCGGTTTCTGGAACCACCGGAGAGTCATCCACTGTACTCGACACACTCAACACTTCCTTCGTGAATTTACCAGCATCTGGACTGGGTATCGTGGCCAACGTACCAACATTTGCAATTTCTCTGTTCAGCGCGGCTGCCAACCGTTTTCTGAACCTGGAGCTTTCTGCACTGGAAGCTGATGGCAAGGGCAAGCTGGTATCGAGCCCGCGCATTGTGACAGCGGACCAAACCAAAGCATTGATTGAGCAGGGCACCGAGTTCCCTTACCAGCAAGCGACATCCAGCGGTGCAACCTCTATCGCGTTCCGAAAGGCTAATCTGAAACTGGAAGTGACCCCTCAAATCACGCCTGAGGGCAGTATCATTCTTGACCTGGATATCAATAAAGATAGCAGGGGTGAGACCACAGCTGCGGGTATTGCCATTGACACGAAGCACATCAAGACCCAGGTACTGGTGGAAAACGGCGGTACGGTGGTTATTGGCGGTATCTTCACACTCGATGAATCTGATTCGGAACAAAAAGTCCCCTTACTGGGCGATATTCCAGGTGTGGGTAATTTATTTAAAACTAAAACCCGCAATAGCAAAAAGACTGAACTACTGGTATTCATCACCCCCAAGATGATCTCGGATCGAATTGCTCCCCGGTAGTCAGAGTTGGAATTTAAATTGGTAAACGTGGAAAAATTGACATGAATTTAATCAGATATTTTTTGGTTGCCGTCCTGACCATGGTTTTGGCTGCCTGTGGCGGAGGCGGAGGGAGTGCGGGTAACCCTGGAGGGGTTGCACCTCCGCCGCCTGTAGTCAACCCTCTGTTTACCACTGCACCAGCCAGTCTGACTACAGCAGTGGGTGCCGCGCAAGAGTTTCCCATTACCGGTGGCACTTCTCCTTACACCGTTGTCAGCAACGATGCTGCAGTTGTGACTGCTGGCGTCAATGGATCGAAACTGACAATTGGTGGTACTGCTAGCGGCGTTGCCATCGTTTCAATACGTGACGCGGTCGGAGCGGCTATTTCAATCAGTGTCACGGTCAAAGGTGCAACATTGCGAGAGCTTTTCACCACTGCTGCTTCAAATGTTGTTGTCTCAGTTGGCTTGGCCTCAGCCCAGACGTACAACGTTGGCGGCGGAACAGGTCCATACATAGCGACCAGCAGTAATGCAAGCGTAGCGGCAGTTGTCCTAACCGGCAACAACTTAACGGTGATCGGTCTCGTAGCCGGCTCCGCAAACATCGTGGTGCGCGACAACGTAGGTGCCTCCATCACAGTGGCTGTAACCGTGCAACCTGTGAGTAACCTAGCACTGTTTACCACTGCACCGGCAAGCGTCACGGTGATAGCGGGTGCTGTACCGGCATACGCAGTCGGCGGTGGCACTGGCCCCTACACTGCTACCAGCAGCAGCACCAATGTGGCGACAGTAAGTCTTTTGGGTGGCACATTGACGATAACCAGTATTGCTGCGGGCACTGCAAACATTGTGGTGCGTGACAGCGTGGGCGCATCGACTACGGTGGCTGTGACAGTGCAACCCGTGAGCAACCTGGCACTGTTTACTACGGCACCTGCAAGCGTCACGGTAATAGCGGGTGCCGCACCGACCTATTCGGTGGGTGGCGGTACAGGCCCCTACACCGCTACCAGCAGCAGTACCAGCGTGGCAACGGTAGGTCTTTCGGGCAGCACACTGACGATAACCAGTATCGTTGCGGGTAATGCAAATATTGTGGTGCGCGACAGTGTGGGTGCATCGACTGCGGTTGCAGTGACAGTACAGCCTACGAGTAATACAGCTTTGTTCACCACAGCACCTGCAAGCGTGACGGTGGCCGTAGGTGCTGCACCGGCATATTCGGTCGGTGGCGGCACTGGCCCCTACACCGCTACCAGCAGTAATACCAATGTAGCAACGGTAAGTCTCTTGGGCAGCACACTGACGGTAAACGGTGTTGCTACGGGCAGTGCGAACATTGTGGTGCGCGATGGTGCGGGTGCATCGATTACCGTAGCTGTGACGGTGCAACCTGCAAGTACTCTGGCACTGTTTACTACGGCACCTGCGAGTGTCACTGTAGCACTGGGTGCTGCACCGGCATATGTAGTCGGTGGCGGCACTGGCCCCTACACCGCTACCAGCAGTAATATCAACGTGGCAACGGTAAGTCTCCTGGGCAGCACACTAACGGTAAGCGGTGTTGCTTCGGGCAGTGCAACCGTTGTGGTGCGCGACAGCGCAGGTTCAACCACGACGATTGTGGTAACGGTGCCAGTGGCGAACTCGATACCATTGTTCACAACGGCCCCAGCCGATGTGACGCTAGCTGTTGGGACATCTGTTAATTACACTATTGGGGGAGGCGCTGTCGGTCCTTACACGGCAACGAGTAGTAATACAGGTGTTGTGACGGTTTCGATCTCGGGAAATAGTCTCACGGTAACGGGTCTTGCTCCAAGTACCCCCGTGAACGCAATTTTTGGCTTTGCTGCCACGGTCGTAGTACGAGATACTGCCGGGTCTTCTACGACTATTAATGTAACTGTAGGGGGTGCTGGCACCCCGGCTTTGTTCACTACAGCCCCCGCTAATATTACGGTAGCAGCCGGTGCTTCGCCGGCATATACGGTTGGTGGCGGCGCTGGTCCCTACATTGCTACTAGCAGTAATACCAACGTGGCAACGGTAAGTCTTGTTGGAAGCACATTGACAGTAACAGGTATTGCTCCAGGCAGTGCAAACATTATTGTGCGGGACAGCGCCGGGGCAACCGTGACATTCAATGTTTTGGTGGGCGCAATACCGCTTGCGGTAACGCCTAGCAACGCCACGGGGATTATTAACGATGTTCTGATAGCGACTATCACGGGTGGCACACCGCCTTACAGGTCTTCGGTGGGAAATATCTTGGTGGCTACTGCGGCAGTACAAAACGCTAACGAGTTGCGTATTCAGCTGCTGCAAGTTGGGCAAACAATAGTGACCGTGTTTGATGCGAATAACCAATCGGTGGCTTATTCATTAACTTCTAATGCCGCTACACCGGGTATTCGCTTGTCACCCGGTGCTGTCACCATTTCTGAGTTCGACACCCAGCCTATTGTTCTTACTGTCTTTGGCGCGACAGGGGCCGTTAATGTATTCAGTTCAGACGTGACACGGCTGGCTGCAACGGTTGTTGGCCAGGCGGTGACGTTGACTACCGGAACAAGCGGGAATCGTTGCGTTTCCGCTGATCTTCTTGTGACAATTACTGTCGTCGATTCGACTCGTGCCAGTGGGGCAGCGCTCGTGACGATCAAAGATAACGCGGTGACTTGTCCTTAAGTCCTCATGCGCGGTCACTCGGGGAGAAAAGCGCATATTCAGTAGTGTCAACTGTAATTGTCGCGCCCCGAGGCATCGAAGTCATGAAACGTAAATGCGGCGTGTCCAGGTGATCGCCCTCATCGGCCTCCCCGGCTCCGGCAAATCAACCGTCGCGCGTCAACTCGCCCGGCGTTTTGATGTCCCTGTTTTTGACTCGGACCATTTGATAGAGCGGCAACTGGGCTGCTCTATCCGGGAATACTTCGAGTGTGAAGGTGAGGCGGGCTTTCGCGATGTTGAAGAGTCCGTCATTGACCAGCTCACGCACAACCCGGTGGGTGTGCTGTCAACAGGCGGTGGCGTGGTCTTGCGGTCTGCAAAC